>CAMYKF010000093.1 GCA_947258905.1 uncultured Pirellulaceae bacterium
ATTCCCGGTTCGAATACCTGCGAGATCGTCAACTGGCCGTCTCTTTTCAGCCGCTCGTGAATGCGGTTCATGTAAACGTGAATCGGTGTGTCGTCCAGCGTGATGCTGGTTTCGTCAGCGGGCGCGTTGTTACGAACGATGCGGCCAAAGGAACTGACCAGATCCCAAAGTTCAATTTCGTGGATGGGCTGCTCGGCCAGGATTAGCTGTCGCGGCGGCAAGTCGTTGGCCAGTCGCGGATAACGATGTTGCCACTGACGCGATTGTTCATTCAGCAACATCGATACGTCCCGAAACTCCTTGTACAACAACAAGCGTTGCACCAGGTCCTCGCGGGGATCGGTGGCGTCGATGTCGGACTCGTCCTCGCCACGTGGCAGAATGGCCCGCAATTTCGCTTCCACCAGCAAAGAGGCCACTTCCAGAAAATCTCCCACGCGGTCGATATCGATTTCCTTGAGGACCTCCAGATATTCCAGGTACTGTTCGGCAATCTTGTGAATCGTGATCTCGCCGATTTCCACTTCATTACGACGGACCAGGTACAGCAACAGGTCGATGGGACCGCGGTATTGCTGGAGTTCGACGCGAAAGTTGTCAGTAGTGCTGGAATCCATGGGAATGAACAAAAAGTTACGGGGACGGTGTGTGACAATCCGGGCGACTGGAACTGTGGCAACGACCAGGGCCACTGGCAACTGACTCAATCAGGCTTGTGGCGACAATGCCAGTCGTTTGATTAAGGAGTTCTGGTAGTGCTTCTGTATTTTACGCGAGTCAATCAAACGATCGAAAATGCCTATTTTCCCTGAGCGAACCCCGCATCGCTTGCCGATATTCCCTATGTTACCTGCGAAGGCAGTTTTGGTTTTAGGCCGCTGTATTTCGCCGCTGCAGCACAGCGCTAGGAGAATTAGCGAGTATGCAGCTACAAAGGGCTGAGTTTCACGACTTTCGTCAATTACGGCAGTATGTTTCTCACACCCTGTGCCGGGAAAACGACATTGAGGTCGGTGTTTTCCAGGTCACGGAACGAGTCTTGATCAGACGGGGCCGGCCTTGCGGAATTTATTTCTGTTTGCATGGCCCGCGCAGCGTCAAGCTGACCGCGATCTGGGAGACCGACAAAAACACTATCCTGTTTTACGGCTCCACAGGGGAAAGATTCAGACAAACCAAACTTACCGACTCGCCAAATATTATTGAAGAAGACCAACCTGAAATCGCCAACGTCATCTGACGACATCGTTATTATTCATAACATCATACAACGGATTTCAGTCCACGGAGGCATTGCTAAATGCTGGTTTTGTCCAGAAAAGAAACGGAAACGATCAAGATCGGCGACGAGATCGAGATTACACTCGTACGCGTCTCGGGCGATCGGGTTCGAGTTGGAATCCAGGCACCTTCTGACCTGGTAATTTTGCGAGGCGAACTGGAAAAGAATCCTGAATTGCAAGCCAAGCGACAATCGGCCTGAGCGCCCGTCGGTCGCCACGATATACCGCGACCACACGCCAGAATCGATTGACAACAACGCCTTGTTTTTCAGCTAACCATAAACTGAAAGGCGGCCATGAAAATGGCCGCTTTTTTTTGTGGCTCTTGCGGCAAGTTGGAAAGACCGTGCAGGACTTTTGATGCCAATCGACAGGTGTCGTTCAAGCCAGACTTGCCAGATTGAGATCGCCGCTGGATGCCAGGTGAACTCCGGCCGCTTTCATTTCGTCCAGCGCTTCAAGCGAATCACTTGGGATCAAATCCACGCCGCGGCAACCGTCCTCGATAACATGCGTTTCCAGTCCTAACGCAACGGCGTCCAGCGCCGTGAACTTGACACAGTAATCGGTGGCCAGGCCCATGATGTAGACCTCGCCAATACCGAGGTCCTTGAGGAACTCGCCCATGCCGGTTGAACGCCGGCCATCGTTGTCAAAGAATCCGCTGTAACTGTCGATTTCCCGATCGGTGCCCTTGCGAAAGACATTGGTAATCAGATCGGTATTCAGGGAGGCGGCAAATTCCGCACCGGGTGTTTCCTGCACGCAGTGATCAGGCCACAAGGTCTGCAGACGCCCACCCAGTTCAATCGATTCGCCGATGCGGCGGCCTGCATGTTGACTGGCAAAACTCAAGTGATCCGCCGGATGCCAGTCCTGCGTGGCCAGGACCAGTGGGAAATGCGGGGCCAGCCGGTTGGCAACGCCAATCACGGCATCTCCATTCCCTACGGCCAGGGCGCCGCCGGGCAAAAAATCGTTTTGGATGTCAACCAGAATCAAGGCAGGCATGGTTCGATGTCTTTCTTTTCTTGTTGCGGGTCTCTAGATCTCGAAATTGAATCCGGCTTTGAGCAGCGACTTGTAACGGGACTTGTCAAAACGGTAGAGCCGGGCCGCGCGATGCGGCACGCCGGATTCCTGCTCGTCCAACTCTATAAGGATATCCATCCCCAGAATTTTTTTGCGAAAGTTGCGTTTGTCCAGTTGGCGATCAAGGATCACTTCGTACATTTGCTGCAGTTGCCGCAGCGTGAATTTCTCGGGCAACAATTCGAAACCGACCGGCTGATAACGCACTTTGGCCTGCAAACGCTGTAGTCCGAGCCGCACGACCTTGCGATGATCAAAGGCCAGACGGGGCAGCCGGGAGACCGGAAACCAGTCGACATTGGCGGCGTCCGAAGCGGCCCGGGCACGGTACCTGGACATTTTGACCAGAGCGAACCAGGCCACCGTAATCACCCGCGTCCGCGGGTCACGATCCACCTCGCCAAACGTGTACAGCTGTTCCAGCCACACGCCCCGTAATCCGGTCTCTTCTTGCAGCTCGCGGCGGGCGGCCTCGTTCAGGTTTTCGTCCGGTTCCACGAATCCGCCCGGCAAGGCCCACATGCCGAGAAAGGGCTCGGCGCCACGCTGGATCAGCAGGATTTTCAGCTGATCCTCATCCAGCCCGAATACCACGCAGTCCACGCTGACAGCCGGCCGAGGGTACTCATACGTGTGACTCATGAAGCCGCCTCTTCGAACCCGCGGGCCTCCAGAACCAATCGAGTCTTCAGGTCATATAACTTTTTGTCCAGCCCGACCGGATAGCTGTGCGGATTGACCCGGCGGCGAATGCCGGAGTGAAACTCGGCCAGTTGTGTTTGGGCGCGTTCGCGTATCTTGTCCAGGCATTCGGCCGGACCGCTGCGCTGGCCGGCAGACAACACAGGTTGCACCAACTCTTCGGTTTCCAGGTCCGATTCCATCCGTCGGCGTCGTGTCGCGTCCAGCGGATCGACAATCGTGTCCGTTGGGTCGCCCTGCAGCTCGTCATAGATCATGTCGGCCACCGCCTGGCCATTGCGACGGTAGCGGCGCACGCCCAGCCGGCCGGGGTTCGACGTCTTAATGGTCTGTTCCGACAGCTTGACTTTGGGCATCCAGTCCCCTGCCCCGTTCTGGATCGCAGACAGCTTGAACACGCCGCCCAGGGCCGGCTGGTCGAAAGCCGTGACCAGACGGGTGCCGACGCCCCACAGTTCAATCTCGCTGCCCTGTTGTTTGAGACTCTCGATAATCGATTCGTCCAGATCGTTGCTGGCCGCGATGATCACATCCTGCAAACCGGCTTCGTCCAGCATCCGCCGGGCCTGAATACTCAAGTAAGCCAGATCGCCCGAATCCAGACGGATTCCCAGCAAGCGTTTGCCGGCGGATTGCAACTCGCGACCGATCGTGATGGCGTTGCGGATACCGGCCAGCGTTTCGTACGTGTCGACCAACAGGATGCAGTTGTTCGGCATGACACGGGCGTAACTGCGAAAGGCCTCGATTTCGCTCTCAAAACACATTACCCAGCTGTGGGCATGAGTACCGCGCACCGGAATGCCGTATCGCTTGCCCGCCAGCAGATTGCTCGTCGCCGCGCAGCCGCCCACGTAGGCCGCACGACTGGCTGACAATCCTCCATCGATCCCGTGAGCCCGGCGCAGCCCAAATTCCAGCACGGCGTCATCGCCAGCCACCTGACAAATACGCGCGGAGCGAGTTGCAATGAGCGTCTGGAAGTTCACCAGATTCAACAGCGGCGTTTCCACCAGTTGGCATTGCAGGATGGGACCGGTCACACGCAATAGCGGCTGGTTGGGAAACACCACCGATCCCTCACGAATGGCGTCGACATCACAAGTGAAACGGAATTCCCGCAGATAATCCAGAAAGTCAACCTCGAACAGGGACTGGCCATCGTGTCCGGTCAACGTGGCCAGATATGCCACGTCGGATTCATCAAAACGCAGATTCTCCAGGTACTGCAGCGCCGGATCCAGTCCGGCGGCGATCGCAAACCCGCTGCCAAACGGCAATTCGCGGAAATACAGATGAAACGTGGCCTGCTGGTCCGCACGGCCCAGTCGCCAGTAGCCATAGGCCATGGTCAACTGGTACATGTCGGTGAGCAGGGCCAGTGAGTTAGCGGCCGGGTTGGTTGCTGCTGAAGTCACAAGCTCTCCCTTGGTTAGTGTGAATATTACACTAAGTTCGCCGGGAGGCAAGGATCATTGGCAGGGATCCTGATATTTTCCCCGAAATCGGGGCCGGTCATCCGTCCAACCTGCGGATTGTGCATGCCCTCCTCGCCGCGTTTCAGGTAGGCCCCGGCGGTTGCTGTCTGGTACATTGGGCGACGTTGCCAAACATCGTCGCCCTGATGAGGTTAATCATGTTGAAGAGGATTCCCTGCTGGATGTTGCTGCTGGCCATTTTGATGGCCGTGCCAAACGTGACCTGCGCGCAGGAGACCGAAACGCCCGATGCCGACGCCGCACAACAGGAAACGACGCTGTTGGACGAAGTCACGGAGCTGCTTTCCAAAGGCGAACTGCGTGACGCAGCGGCGCTGGTGGAAACCCGTGTCAAGGAAGAGGAGGAGGCCACTGATCCGGTGGTTGCCCAGCAGGCCTGGCAACTGGTCGCTGCATCATTTGCCAGAATTCGCAATAACCGCGAAGCACTCAGACAGCTGCAAAACTTGCTCGATTATCAATTGCGAATTATTGAAGACGAGAAGGTCCAGAACCGTATCAGCTCGACGATTACGACGCTCTCCAACATCGCCATTGGACTCGATCGCGTGGACGATGCGCTGGCGGCCGTCGACCGCACGATTGAAGTGCTGGAACCGCTGTGCGACTACGAGAAGGATTCCACGCAAACCCTCATGCGACTGACCGGCATCAAGATGATCAAGGGCCAGTTGCTGACACGCGAGGGGCGACATGAAGAGGCTCTGGAAATCTACACGGGCGAATACAACAAGCTGAAGACGTTGTTTGAATCCGATCCGTCCGACGAATCGGCGGCGGCCATCTTCCTGCGTGCCGGATCGGTGCTGATGCGAGCTACCGAAGATGAAGACTTGCAAAACGACCTGTTTCTGGAGCATCAGGAGATTGTCAGCCGGCGCATGGAAGAGAGTCCGGAGAACATGAGCTATGCCGTGCAGTACTTCACGAGCGTGGCCTTCAAGGTCAACAAGGACCTGGAAACCGACCCGGAAGGCTGCCTTGATTTGCTGAACGAGGCCTTGCTGGTTGCCGACACTGTGAAAATGGAAAACCCCGATGCCGAGCGGGTCCTGTCGCAATACGTCACAGCCCTTGCGGGTATGCGGCGCCGCGTCGAGGGCCAAATCAGTGCCAACAATCTGCTGAATCAACCCGCCCCGGAACTGGGCGAGGGCACGTGGATCAATGGCGACGCGCTGACGGCCGAGGATTTACGTGGCAAGGTCGTGCTGCTGGATTTTTGGGCCGTGTGGTGCGGCCCCTGTGTCGAGGCCTTTCCGGGACTGAAACAGCTGCACGAGGAATATGCCGACAAGGGACTGCAGATTGTCGGCGTCACGCGATATTACAACTTCACGTGGGACGACGACGAGGACCGACCTGCCCGTTCCGCTGACGACATCGAACACGGCGAGGAAGATGAAGTGGTTCGCCGGTTCAAGGAGAAATACGAATTGCCCTGGCCGACTCTGGTCGTCGACGAGGATTCCGAAGTCAACAAGGATTTTGGTGTCACCGGCATTCCGCAGGTCGTGATCATCGATCGTCAGGGCGCGGTGCGAATGATCAAGATCGGCACGCCGGATGACAAGTTCGAATCGATCGAAGCCTTGATCAAGGAATTGCTGGCCGCCGATGAGTAAAGGTTGCGACTTT
>CAMYKF010000094.1 GCA_947258905.1 uncultured Pirellulaceae bacterium
AGCAGTGGCACCAAAAAAAGCCTCAAGACCACTTCCGCACCGTTGCCACTGCTGTCGGATCATGTCCGCATGGTAATCACGCCCGGTTAGATCACGTTTCGATCCGTCACACGTCACGTTGCTTTTCTCCAGCGGCCAAGCGTAACGCCGCCTCGACGATCCGCTGAGTATTGGGCAAGGCCTCGGCTTCGAGGTGACGGGCGTAGGGAATGGTTTGTTCCAGACAGACGCGTGCATAATGGGGTGACAGTCCGGATTCAAGGACGATGGCCGCCAATTCACCGGAGAGACCGCAGGATTTGTAATCTTCATCCACGACCAGCAATCTTCCGGTCTTGCTGACTGATTCGATAACCGTTCGAGCGTCCAGCGGCTGCAGGCAACGGAGATCAATGACTTCGCAATCAACGCCGTGTTCGGCCAGCTGGTCGGCGGCTTCCAGCGCGCGGTGCAGACCCACACCCAGAGAAACGATGGTGAGCGCGTTGCCGGTCCGGCGCACGATCGCCTGCCCGAACGGCAGAGAATCCATGTTGGCGGGAACATCTCCTTGTGCACCAGCGGCGGGGACATCGAAGGCCACCGTCTGGCGTCCCAGTCGGCCCAGAAATTCCAGCCACGATTCGGACAACAGCTTGTGCTCCAGAAAGATCACCGGCCCATCGTGGGCGATGGCAGTTTTCATCAATCCGTAAGCGTCCGCAGGATTGGACGGCACAACGATTGTGAGTCCGGGGATACTGGCGAACATCCCCCACAATGTTTGCTCGTGTTGCCCGCCGTCACCATAGCCTCCTCCGCAGGCCGTGCGTACGACGAGTGGACAGGTCCACTTGCCACCGGAAAAGGTTTCGATTTTGGCCATGTGATTGAGCACGGCGTCCATGGCGACTCCGACAAAGTCGACCAGCATGACTTCGACGATGGGTCGCAGGCCGGACATCGCTGCCCCCACCGCCGCACCCACAAAGCTGCTTTCGCTGATCGGTGCAGGGAATACCCGCTGTTGGCCAAAACGAGTGTAGTGGGCGCTGCGCAACATATGCACGTCCTCGCCCATGATGATAACGCACTCATCGGCGGCCATGGCCTCCATCACGGCCCGATCGATCGCGGCGCTAAAGGTCATGTTTGCCATGGGCACCCCCGGCCGGACTATCGACTTGCACCGAGTCAACCAGTTGCTCCATCTGTCGCGCGACATCCTGCTCAATTGATTCCGTGTCCTGCCCTGCCTGTTCAAGTTGCTGGCGAGTCAGAAACAGCGGATCGGTTTTGTGTTCGCGAACGTCCTTTCGCGAATCTCCGAGCAAGGCGAGTAAATGCATCAGGCTTTTGATGCGAGTGACAGGGCCGCTTCCCCGCGGAGCGAGTAAGTGCTTTGTTACGTTCCCAAAGGTCTTGCCGCCTTCACCAACCGGGTGTTGAGCCATGCGTCGCATAGGGTCACCCATTTGATGGCTGTCGAGCCGACTGGTGCGAGCCAGCAAAAAAAATGGTTGCGGATTCTTGCGCATTTGCCCAATCACATCGCCTGCCGTCTCGGCAACCGCCATCACATCCAGCCCGTCAACTTCCTGACACGGAAGGCCGAAACCGGCCGCGCGCTCCAGCAACGATCCGGCGGTGACGTCGACCGAACGTGTGGTGATGGCCCATTGATTGTCCTTGCAGACAAACAGCAGCGGCAATTTCCAGGCCACGGCCAAGTTCATGGATTCCATCAACATGCCCTGGTTCATGGCGCCCTCGCCAAAGAAAGCCACGGCGATATTGCCCGGTCGCAATAGTTTGGCTGTTAGCGCAAACCCCGCGGCGAGCGGGCCCGACGAACCGACGATTCCCGACGATGCGGCGAGATGCGTTTTGGAAAACAGGTGCATGTGCCCTCCCCGGCCCCGGCACAATCCGTCTTCGCGTCCCAGCATTTCCGCGAGCATCAATTGCAAGTCAACGCCAAGCAGCGTCAGCACGGGTGTGGGCCGATGATCCAGCGAGACGGCGTCGCCGCTACGCAGGTGTCGGGTGACGCCTGCCGCCACGGCTTCCTCGCCGGTTCCCAGATGCATCTCGCCCGAGATGGCTCCGGCTTCCCAGAATTCGGCCAGTACCAGTTCAAAGGCCCGCGCCCTAACCATCGCCTTGTACAGCTCAAGCTCGACCATACATCATTTCCTCGACGGTCCTGCGCGGGCCCGCAATTAGCGCTGTTATTTCCCGCCGGGCGACAAATTGTCCAAAAAGAAATCCGTCATCAGATTGCGCAAATGCCGGCTGGTGTTGCGGAATTCGTGAATGCCGTGCGACCGGTTGGGATAGGCCATCATGTCGAACTGTTTGTCGTTGGCGATCAGTTCATTGATCAACAGTTCCATAGTTTGATAATGGCAGTTGTCGTCGCCGGTGCCATGAATCAGCAACAAATCGCCTTGCAGGTCCTTCGCGTAGTTGATTGCCGAACCCTCGTAAAAGCCTTCCGGATTCAAGTCCGGTGTTTGCATGTAGCGTTCCTGATAGATCGTGTCGTAGTACCGCTGATCGGGAACCGGCGCGACGGAGACGCCGGTATGATAAAGATCGGGATACTTGAACATGGCTTGCAGCGTCGAACTGCCGCCACCACTCCAGCCCCAAATGCCGATGCGGTTGGCATCCAGCCACGGGAATTTTTCCAGCGTTGCGCCAAGAGCCGCCGCCTGGTCACTGGCGTTGATGATACCAATCTGCCGATAGATGGCCTTTCGAAACTTCACGCCCCGCGGCACCTTGGCCCCGCGGTTGTCAAAGCTCAATACGATGTAGCCCTGTTCGCAGAGCATCCGGTGCCACAGGTAATTGCTGCCGCCCCAGCGATCATTGACGGTTGTGCCCCAAGGTTCGCCGTACACGTGCACGATGGCGGGATACTTTTTTGAGGCGTCAAAGCCGGGCGGCTTCATGGCCCAGCCGTCAATCTCCAAAAGGCCGCCTTCACCGTTATCGATGGTCACGCGGAAGAACTCGTGGTTGCTGGTTGCCAGACCATTCAACTTTTGCCACAGCTTCGAGTTTTCCGTCTTCACCTCAATCGTTTTGTGTTCTGGCAGAGACACAGTGTCGATCCGCGGCGGATGACCAAAGCGTGACCCGGTGTGAACCGCGCTGCTGCCGTCTGCCGCCAGACTGTAATCGTGCCAACCGGGTTGATCAGCAGGTGTCAGGCGCTCGAGTTGCGGCCGGCCAAAGGTTTGCCGGTACAGGTAGCGGCTGTTGGGGTCGTCGGGCGATGCCTGGAAGTAACAGGCCTGTTCTTCCTGGTCCACGTGATACAACTCGGTGATGTCAAATTCGCCCGGTGTTAACAACTCCAGTTCGCCGTTGGTGACATCGCACAGGTAAACGTGCTTCCAGCCGTCGCGTTCACTGATGAACGTAAAGCGCTGGCTGTCGGGCCACCACTCGATCCAGTCGCAGACTTCGACCCAGGCGTCATCCCTGTCCTCGAAGACCAGACGGAATTTGCCCGTGGTGGCATCAACGGCGTACACGCTGTTGGTGTTTTGCAGCCGATTGAGTCGCTGCAGCAGGAATTCGCTCGACCCCGGGATCCAGTTGATGCGTGCGGGATAGTTGTCACGCGGATCGCCAGGCAGATCGAGATACTTTGTCTCTCCGTCGATCATGTCGTAGATGCCGATCGTGACCGCCGAGTTGGTCGTGCCCACCTTGGGGTACTGGAACTTCGTCAGTGTCGGGTACAGTTTGTCGGTGTTGTTGATCATCGTGAACACGCCAACATCGCTGGTATCAAAACGCCAGAACACGATCTGGTTGCCGTCCTCGCTCCACTGAAACCCGTTCCGCACATCCAGTTCTTCCTCGTAAACCCAGTCGGATGTGCCGTTGATGATGTCGGGCGTTTCGGTTTCGGTAATCTGCGTGATCATGCCATCGGAAATACGCTCCACGTAAATGTTTCGATCGCGGACATATGCCACCGATTGCGAGTCGGGTGAGAACTTGGCGAACATCAACGACGATTCAGGCGCATCATCTCCCCCCAGCTGCCGCACCACGCCGCTGACCAGATCGACGACCCAGTAGTCTCCGCGAGTGTTGTAACGCCAGACGCGTTTCGTGTTGTTGAACACAAGGATTTTGGATTTATCCGACGACACCTGAAAGCTGCTGACGTCGATCGGATCGGTTTGGCCTTCGGGAACCAAATCTTTGGCGGCAACGAGCAGTTCCCGCGCGCCGGTTTGCGGATCGATCAGCACGACGTCCTGTCCCTTGCCTTCGGCGGCGTCCTCCAGCACGAAGTAGCTGCCGCCTTCGGGCATCCAGTTAACCGAGTACCCTTCAGCCGAAAACTCGCCACCGGCAAAAATCCGGTCGACCGTCAGCCGATCTTGCTGGGCGACGGCGGTTGCGGGCACCAGGAAAGCCAGCATTAACAAGACAAGATTCGGGATTCGTCTCACGGCGGGTCCTCACGTCACGCGACAGGGGTGTTGGCACAAGTGCGTCGAAGACTTGAGGCTACCATGACCGACGGGCGAGGGCGAGTCTCCGTTGATGGCTGCGTGAACGTAGCGGTGGCTTCCAGCCGCCGTATCCAGGTTTGACCGCGCAGGTTGCCACTGGATTGCCAGTGCAGGGTGCCCTTACCGCACGAACCACGGAGCCACGCGAAGCACATCCAGCCCGAGGTTGCCCAGCGCGTCATGCGGCGTCTGTCGCAACATGATGGTGTCGCCCGGTAGAATCGTCACGGCCCACGGGTTGGCCAACAGCCAATTCGTATCAAAGCGTTGCGTGTGCCCGCCGCGAATCAAAAGGAATTCGGAGGGGCCAAACCCGGGTCCACCAATCGCGCCGCCTGCCTGGGCGATGGCCTGGGCTGCACTCAGCGTCGAGCGTCGAGGCAGCTGGTAGCGGCCGCCATTGAGCAGACCGCCGGCGAAAAAGAAACCGGGCTGAGCGGTCTGTACATCGACCATATCCCCGTCCATCAAATGCGGCGTGTGAATGCGAGGGTTGGCCAGCAGATGCACGGTGTTCCCTTCAAAGCGCGCGCCGGATTCAGCAAGTGCGGAAAGCGGCGTTGCGCTGTCGGCTGGAAGATTCACCTTGGTCACGGCGCGTGGCTGGGCGCCCGGCAGACCGCGCGACGTTTGATCGTGTACCACCATGACCTGAACGGTGCGTTTGCGCATCAGGCTGGCTGTTACCAGATTCTTTCCCTTGAGCACACCGGCTTCCAGGTAAGCCCGCTCCACCGTATCTTCAGCTTCGATGACCGTCATGCCCCGGACATTAACCGGATCAATCTCAGGTAGCGACAGCGTACCATCGTCGCGAACCGGGACCGGATGACCCATGCCGGCAATGATATCGTTTCCGCCCGTCGGCCAGTGGATCGGCGCGGAACTGAAATCACCCAGGACTCCATCAACTACAATCGCCAGGATGTCGCCGGTATCCAGGCGGTAAGACCGCTGGCTGGAGGAGCGATACGGTTGACCGCATGCGATTGGGGCAACGCCGGAATCGATGAAACACAGGATCAGCAATGCAAGGGGTATGGATTTCACGGATTTCGATTCCGAGCGAACTTCGGGAACAGGATGCCTGTAAGGCAGATCGAATTCCCTCCATTGGAACCCCCAACCCGCGCCCAATCAAATCGATTGCAACGATT
Source organism: uncultured Pirellulaceae bacterium (assembly GCA_947258905.1). Taxonomy (GTDB): domain Bacteria; phylum Planctomycetota; class Planctomycetia; order Pirellulales; family Pirellulaceae; genus CAJQPP01. Next base: position 5,684 of record CAMYKF010000094.1, read on the forward strand.
GGAAAGTTTTGGATGGGAAGGACTTCGCTCCTCCGGAGCTTGTTGGGAAATCGGCAGCGATGTCCACGGGCTGACGCCCGTGGCAACACGCCCCGGGCCCTCCGGGCCCATGCCAATCCGGGGTGTCGGTATGCCAAGAGGCGGAGTGGCTGTCAGAAACGTCCCCAAGGCACCCAGACATGTAGCCCTTGGCCAAGGCTGGAGAAACTTCACAGCGGTCCCGAAGGGACCAGGACATGTAGCCTTCTCTCCTCCTTTTCGGTAAATCGGCAGCGATGCCCACGGGCTGACGCCGGCTGACGCCCGTGGCAACACGCCCCGGGCCCTCTTGGCCCTTGCCGGTCCGGGAAGGAAACTAGACATGTAACCGCTTACAGCGGTCCCGAAGGGACCAGGTGGCATGCAGGACGTTATGTCGACGTGGCCCGTTCACGCAGAGCGCGGAACAACAGCACGCAAGCATTCTCCAGCACCGTCAACTCAAGTACAGCCATTCAAGATAGATGCCATAGCTAATCC
>CAMYKF010000095.1 GCA_947258905.1 uncultured Pirellulaceae bacterium
CCGATTCGACGATGTCGCCGTGCAAAAACGCAGGCAGCATTAGCAGGCTTGTCACGGTTGCAAAAGCAAATATTCGGGCCTTCAGCATGGTGTGCATCCTTTCTCTGCTTCCTCTGGCGGGAAGAAAAGAGACAAGTCCGATCAATTCGGGACATGTGGCAAAACAGGGAAGCTGGTTTGTAACCAATTGCCCCTGTTTCAAAAATAGAAATCGCCGAAACCTGGTGGCGTTGACACCACAGGATGCCTGCAACATGATGCCAGCAGGCCAGGCCTCGCAAGGAACGGGGTACAATCAGATGCCAATCACCATGCTGGTGATTTGACCCGTTTCCGTGAAGTTGGTGGTAATGCCAAAGGATTTGTTGGTCGTGACACCTTCGTCACGCACGACGTTGATAGGACATTGCTCGTCTGGCGTGTCCAGGTTGATGGCTGGCGGCAACACACCACTTCGACAACACTCAATGCTAGCAGCCAATTCCACCGTTCCGATCCCGGGTCCGAGGTTACCAAGATTCCCGGTAGGAGCGATTACGGGTGTATCCCCAAAGACTTGCTGGATGGCCCGGGCCTCGTAAACATCGTCTTCGGCGGTACTGCAGCCCTGGGCGTTTACGTGGCCGATATCGGCAGCGGTCAAACCGGAACGTTCGACCGCCAGTTGCAGGTTGTGGGCAATGGCCTCGGAGAATCCCTGGCCACGCTGATAAAAGCTGCGTGCAAAACCGAGGATTCTGGCGAGTGGCCGGGCACCCCGGGCCAGGGCAAAGTCTTCACGTTCGAGAACCAACGCCGCGGAACCTTCGCCCACCACCATGCCATCTCGATCGGCATCAAAGGGACGACTGGCTTTTTCCGGTTCCATGATTCTTCTACTCAGTCGACTGGTGCCGCGATAGATGATACCGGTCGTTGTCATCAGTGATCCGGTGCCACCTGCTACCACCGCATCCGCGGCACCTCGCTGGATCAAATCGCAAGCTTCCATGATTGCCAGCAAACTGGAAGCTTCCGATTGGCAAATCGTATTGCTGGGACCTCGCGCGTCGCTGGCGATCGAAATATGGGAGGCCACCATGTTGGGCAGGTATTTGAGCATCCACAGCGGTTCGATTTCCCGCATGGCATAATCGCCCCAGCGATCATGGTCATAGCAGCGGTTAACCATGCACTTGCGAAAGACCAGAGCCACTTCCGTTGGATCCGCATAAAAGGCTTCCGTACCGAAGACGGTGGAAAACCGATCGGGGTCTACTTGCTCGTTGATGCCTGCGCCTTCGGTAGCCTGTGACGAGGCGGCGAATCCGAACTGAATCGGACGGCACATCACCTTCAGGCTCTTGCGCGGACGAACAAATTCCCGTGGCTCGAAATTGTGGACCGGTGACGAAATCCGAAACGGGTGTCTTGTATCGGCAAATTCTTCGCGCACGCGGACCCCGGACTCACGCTTGAGCAGCGCGTTCCACAGGCTTTCCAGATTCAGCCCCAGCGGGCTGATAATGCCAGTGCCGGTGATTACCACCTGGCTATTTGAATTCATGGCAGGGCGAATACTGAAATCTTGCGTATTTGTCGAGTCGAATTGAGCTCAATGTTAAATACGGCAAAGCGGGCAATCTACAGTCAATCCTGACTGTCCAAGGTACGTTTTTTGATTTCTATTGCCAATGGCAGTCATAAATCCGGTGCGTTTTGGTGAGCTGGGCTCCGCCCCGCTCCAGCGTACCGCGGGACAATGTGTTGGATTCGAGGACCCAGGAAAACTCGCAATCCACGATTCCCCATTCGATGGCGTCGTGAATGATACTGGCCATTAACACGACGCCCAGCCCCCAGCGTTGGTATTTGGGCAGCACGTTGGTACTGAGCAGGCGTACCCGCTGCAGGCGGCGGCGCTTCCTCAACAGCTTCAGGAAGCCGAAGGGGAACAGGCGGCCGTCGATTTCGCGAATCAGCGGATTGTAATCGAGCAGCCCGAAAACTGATCCGGCGGGTCCGGATTCGTCTTCGGCAATGGCTGCGATCTCGGGCACAATCAGGTGCTTGAGCCCCTTGGCCTGATGTTTCAATTCGCCTTGCGACAAAGGTACAAAGCCCCATTGGCCCGGCAGTGACTGATTGTAGATATCCATGAAAGTTTGCACGTCTTCGGCAAAACGCCTGGGATTGACACGTCTCACGGTCAAGTTAAATCGCTTGATGGCCTCTTCGGCGATGAAGGCAAGTTTTTGGTCAATTTCACTCAGCATGTCCTTGTGCCCGTAATAGGAGAACAGGTCCTGAGCTTGTTCAAAGCCGTAGCCTTCGACCAGCTCCTGATAGTAATCGTGGTTGTAGGTCATCATGAACGATGGCGGGCTGTCAAAACCATCGATCAGCAAACCACACTCGTAATTCATGGAGGGGTTAAGTGGTCCGCGCATGTCATGAATATCACGTTCGGCCAACCACTGTTTGCAGGCATCGAACAGCGCGTCGGAAACCGCGCGATCATTGATACTCTCGAAAAACCCGAACATGCCGCGCTGCTCTTTGTAGTAGCGGTTGTGCCCGTGGTCCACGATGGCCGCGATGCGACCGCACACCTGACCATCCCGCAAAGCCAGGAATGTCTGGATTTCATTCTCAGCGTAGAATGGGTGCGATTTGTAATTCACCAGTTCCTTCTGATTCATCCGCAAGGGCGGGATCCAGTTAGGGTCCCCCTCATAGTGTTTCCACGGAAACTTGAGAAATTGACTGCGCTGGCGACGGGTGGTGACCGGAACGACATTGACGGACGGGCGATTTGACATGGAGAGCAAGCAGATTAATTTGGGATTGATGACCTGCAAGACTAATGTTTTGGCAGGCGCGCGGCGATATTGAAAACAAGTCAACAAATGGTAATAGCACCGGTTTGCATCGCACAAATCCGGACGCCCGACAAGCCCAACAGTATCGCAATACGAACTGAAAGTTCAATCAACTGAGTGCGAATCACGCCCGGGCCCTCCGCAATCGGGTTTGTTCGACGGCCGTGACAGGGGCACTGGAAATGTTGTATGGAGTAACTGGTGCGACCGGCCTGCTGGGTAACAATCTGGTCCGATCGCTGCTTGATCAGGGACATCAGGTACGTGTCGGATTGCGGCCTTCCAGTCCCCGCGAGCCGCTGGAGGGCCTGGATGTCGAAATCGTCACCGGTCAGCTTGACGATCCGGCCTTCGCCGCGGAATTGCTTCGTGATGTAGACGGCCTGTTTCACGTGGCCGCCATGATCTGGCTGGGCAAAACACGACAGGAAGAATCGCACCGGGTCAATGTCACCGGCAGCGAGGTATTGGCGCGGCAATGCCTGGAATCGGGCATTCGCATGGTTCACGTCTCGTCGGTCGACGCCCTCGCGGCCGGCACGCGTACCCGGCCGGCTGATGAAGAATCACTGGATCCGCCCAAAGGCCGATCGGCCTATGTCGTCAGCAAACGACTGGCCGAACGCCAGCTCCTGAAAATGCATGAACAGTCCGGACTGGATGTCGTCATCGTGAATCCCGGTTTGATGCTGGGCCCATGGGACTGGAAACCTTCAACGGGCAGGATGATTCTGGCCGTTACCAGTCACGCTGTACCCATGTCACCCGGCGGCATTATCTCCGTATGCGACGTACGCAATGTGGCTGCTGGCGCGATCGCCGCCATGCAACAGGGGCGGGCGGGACAGCGATACATTCTGGCCGGCGTCAACATGCGGTACCTCGAGTTATGGCGGCGGATTGCCAGACTGGTTGGACGCCGGGGACCGCTGGCCAGAATGCGACGCTTTTTGGCGACCATTCTGTCGATCGGGGGCGACGTGAAGACCAGCGTCACTGGCCGGGAGGGTAACGTCAACTCGGCGGGGCTCGCGCTCGGCCAGTCACTTAACAGTTACAGCAGCGACAAGGCCCAACGAGAACTGGGTTACGAAGTCGGAGACGTCGACACGGCACTGAAGGATGCCTGGCACTGGCTCCTTGAGCATGGATATGCGACGCTTGATGAGACCAGCGGCGATTGAACGGGCCAGTTCTCAAATTCGATGTCTGACTAACGATCTAACGATCGATTTGCGGCACCAGTCGTGTGTTTTCGCGGTCTTCTTCCAGCGGCAGCTGCAAGTCCGAAAACCTGAATGGAATCTCCAGTTCCCGACCCTTGTCGTTAACGGTGATTTGCAAGTCCAGTGGATCGGTGATGTCGGACGGGAAATTGAACTGGTAAAACGCCGAGCGCAATCCCATCGACTGCGATTCGCCTACCGCGTCGCCATCGTCGGCAACCAGAACCACGTCAAGGATTTCGTTCACATTTCCACGCGACTCGACGATCAGGGTGCGGGGATCGGGCATGCGTAAAAACACGTCCGCATCCTTGTTCCGCAGCAGATCATGATCGATGCGGCCCTGGTTGTTAACGACGTCGGACACCGTCAAGACATTACTTTGGGTTCCCAACATCAACCGCAGCTGCCCCTCGACCTGTGTCAGGGCCTTGGGCAGGTCGCCGGGGCGATCAAATTCGACGGACGCCGTGATCTCGGGCAGCAACAGTTGCTGGAACGCGTCATTCGCCTGGTCGCCGTTATTCGGCACGACTTTCGTCCATCCGGTCATCACATTGGGAACACGCGGCGGCAGCATGACCGGGCGGCAGGTTTGACCATCGACGCCCCGTACGGACTTGAACTGGATAAATCCGACATGGGTGGCTGACTCCAGCACTTCGCCGGACGCGTTAATTACCACTTCAAAATTGGGCGGCTCGGGCTCCAGCAACGCCGACAATTTCGCCGTGCCTTTCCAGCGAACCAGGCTGCGCAGCGATATCTGATCCAGTAACTGTTGATCCGTGGCCTTCGTTATTTCCGGACCGGCAACGGTCGCTGACACACTTAATGCATTCGCTGCAATAGCGGGAACCATTCGGGGAGACGCCCGGGGAGGAGTCGCGCGTTTGACGGACGGCTGCCGTGTGCCAACGCTGGCGGACGATTCCGCCAAGTCAGCAAAGTCATCCGTCGGCATCTCTTCGCTTCTGTCGCGTTGGCGAAACAGCGGCACTTCAGGCCGGTCGGGCGGCTGAAATTCGGCAATCTCGGGAATTGTATTTTCTGATTCCAATTCCATTTCCGGCGTTACCGACACCGGGGGCTCGGCGGTCGATGGCTCAAGCAGCGGCGGGACTTGCATGGCAACGTCCGGTTCGGAAGATGGCTCGCGCGGATTGAATGACGGCGGGCTGAATTCGACGCCCGGCGGCTCATTTGATTCGGGCCTGCTCTCCGGTGTCGCGGTGGCGTCCGCCAGATCGTCCGGCGAGACAATCGGTTGGTCACTGTTTGCTGGCGGATCAATCGTCGTCGAGGGCAAATCGGGCGGTTCCATCAACACAGGCGGTGTGTTCTCGACAATCTCGTCGGCACGCTCCATCGCAGGCGGAACTTCCAGCAGGGAGGGCACGGTTTCATCCGCGAGCGGCGCCTGAGTTGGCGGCACATCCGACAGCGTCGTCTCCAGCGGCGCTGGCAAATTGCCCGTCGCGGATTCCGCTGGCGATACCGGAGTTGCAAAGGCCGAAGAACGATCTGGCAGGTCAGGCGGCTGCAGTGTCGCTCCCGCATCGCTGTCCCGCAGTTCGTTTTCAGGAACCGTCATTGGCGCGGGCGTTGTGTTATCCAGATTGCGCTGCAACTCCGGTTCGTTCCGGGAGAACATCTCGGCCGCTGGTAACTGGGGAGTTACTGCTTGCGGTTGCCGAGGCGCAAAGGGCTCGGGCATCGGATTGGTTTCCGCGATGCCTTGCGGTTCCACTTGTTCCAGAGGCTCGGTCCGCGTCATAGGCGGGGGCGGCGGCGGTTGAAAGGGCGAGTCGGTTTGTTCGGCAACTTCCACAGGCATGCGTGACGGATTGTCGTCGGGGGTGTTTGGCAATTCGGGCGGTTGCCAGTTGCCGGGCTGCAGCGACGGAGAATCCGGGATTTGTGTCGGTGGCTGCTGTGCCAGCGGCGTGATATCCGGCATGGGCTCGGCGGACCACGTCTCGCTCGGTGGCTCCGGGGCCGGCGCCATTTCAACCGATGGCATCTGAATTTGCGCCGTGGATGGATCATTCGGCGGTACGTTGGCAGGCGGTACGTTGGCAGGCGGTACGTTGGCAGGCGGTACGTTGGCAGG
>CAMYKF010000096.1 GCA_947258905.1 uncultured Pirellulaceae bacterium
AACTGCCCATAGCCGACATATGCACTGACATACGGCTTGCGGCAACAGGGATCGCAATATGGGAAGTCGAACAGGCATGGTTTGCAGCAATCGAAGTACGGATGATTCCAGTCGCTGCGGGTGCCGCATTCCTGAGGTGACGGAACAGGCCGCTTTGTCCAGTCGTAACAGAACGGTCCGTAGACCGGCGTACCACATCGGCACTTGCCCACACAGGCACACTTGTCCCTGACGGCGGGCCGTCCCAAAAAATCCGTCTGCGTGCCGCAATCAGCGCATGACTGGCCGGGGCCGCATCCGCAATGGCCGGTCACGTTCTGGTAAGCCCCGTGGGCCGCACCGCCGCTGCAATGGCTGCAACTGCATTGGGCAAACGCCATGGAGGTGGTAGCGGCGAACAGGGTCAGGCCAAGCAATAATTTAGAGAGCACGTCTCGAGCCTCCGAATAAGTACGATCGCTTCATCCGAACGAAGCGGTATTGCTGGATTTTTCGACACAACCGGACCTTCGGCTGCAACATGCAAATCTCAGGCTGACTTTCTTGCCACGCTTCTCTTTTGACCACAAACCGCAACTGTCGTCCGGGCTGGGCGCACCTTCCCGCCTGCGGACTCTTTGCCGTGTAGTTAAACTTTGCCGATTAGCGCATGCCTGCCGCGTTGCTTAACTGGAAGAAAGCCCGGAGCATTTTCCCCGTAATTGGCTTTAAGGCTCCCGCCGTAACGAAATCCGCTTGCGATTTCAGGCCCCGACAGGAGCAACAACCTCGCCGCGTTCGTGCGACAGGTCAGAGCCTGGCCTTGTTGTCGAACGGCACCCAAAAAAAAGTGACAGCACTCTCCGCTCCTCAAAATACCCCCATATTCACCGGTTTTCCGGTGATAAGAATCTATAGAGGCGAACCGGGCAACCCGCTATACTCCCGCCGCCTTAATTCATGGAGCAACGTTGATGGCTTTCAATTGGAAGTCTCAAAAACCGGAGCATCCGGAACCGATCCGCTTTCAGATCCCCAAAAACATCCACTTTCTGTGGGGTTTCCTGGGCGATGCCGGACCATTGCATCCACGTGAATGTCGCAATCACGGATTGTGGGAACAGTCAAATCCCCAATGGGACTGCACCATTCATACTCCCAAGGCAATTGATGCAAGTCTGGCTCCTGGCTCTGCGACCGATCTTTACCAGCAATTGCCAACAGCGATTCAACGCTGTGATGTGGCCCGGCCATTGCTGCTGAACCAGCTCGGTGGCATCTACAGTGATCTGGATGTGGAGCCGTTTCGCGACATGGACTGGCTGTGCGGTTTGTTTCCCAAAGCCAGAGTATTGCTGATTGAGGAAGTCACGCTGACGCGAGCCAGTTCGGTACGTCGTGGCAAGCGTTTTCCGATTCGTCAGGGGCGACCGGAATTGCGTTTGCGAGTCGCCAATTTCTGGATGGCTTCGGTACCGAATCACCCATTCTGGCAAGACGTGCTTGCGCTGATCGAGAAACGCCGCCACATGGACATCGAAAACGACTACGACGTTATCTATACCACAGGCCCCGACGTCATCAGCGAAGTCTATCACGAGACATGGCAGAAGTATGACGATGTGGCTTTGGTGCCGCGTCGCACGGCACGTCGGTTCTTCCGCCACCGCACGCACGGCAGCTGGCGCACGCACGGCAGCTGGCGCACCCAGGACGAGGGCCAGCGGCGGGCAGCCTGATCCTGCCGGGAACCGGGATACCCTTGCGTTTGCCGGCGACCTGCGATGAAATACGTCGATGACTGAACTGCAGCCACCCGGAGCCGGATTGCCGCCGCTGGAGCTTACATGGCTCAACGGCATGTTTCGCGTCGGCCGCATGGTACTGACTGATCGCCGGGCCATGAACATGTTTCTGGCGGAGGCCCGCACCATCGTTGATCTGATTGAGCAAACGGATATCGACTTTGCGTCCCAACAGGTTCTGGTCCCGCGTTACCAGGGCATGGAAGACTCCAGCCGCAACTGGTCGCTGTTAATGGTGCTGGACCATCTGTGTCGTGTTGATCGGGAAATCCTGCGCACCATTGATGTGCTGCGCGACGGCATCGTGCCCCGCGGTGAAATCGACGTCGCGGACTACAAACCCGATGCCGACGTCGGCGCGGAAGTGATCGACGAATTCCTGATGTTGACCAACGAATACGAAACCCGGGTTACCCAATTGATGCCTCTGCGCACGCAGGCGCAGTTTACGCATCCGTGGTTTGGCCCGCTCGATGCCCATGGCTGGCACTGCCTGGCCGCCGTGCATCATCGCATTCATCGTCGACAGGCTCGCAAGATCGCTGCCCTGCAAGGCATGACGTAACTGCAGGTCGCAGGCGTCTGGCTCCCCCTTTTTTCAAAGCGGGGCTGGGAGTGTCGTCAGTCTTTACCATCTGATTCCGGACAGGTCATATTCGTATCATCGCGATTGGCCCATTCGCCCAGAGAATGCTCGTACACCTGTACGTCGGTGTGGCCCAGCAATTCATGCAACACAAACCACGGCATCGTGGCATGCAGGCCTTCATTGCAGTAAGTGACCACTTCAGTGTCGTCATCGACTCCGTGTTCGACATACAGCGCTTGCAACTCATCCAGTGACTTGAAAGTCCCGTCATCGTTAAAGTTCCGCGTCCACGGTACGTTGACCGCGGAAGCGATGTGGCCCCGCCGCTGATGTTCCTTGCCCGTGTGAAACACCTTGCCAGGATCGGCACCCGTGTATTGTCCTTCCGGACGACTATCCATGATCAGTTTTGATCCGGCAGCAACCGAATCCTGCACTGCCTGAAACGAAGCCAGGTACTCATGTTGCACTTCGCCGATTTCATAACTGGTTATGGGCCGGACGGCGGGTGCCTCGGTCGAAACGTCATAGCCGGCCGATTTCCAGGCATCGGTTCCGCCATCCAGCACGTGCACGCGTTCATGGCCAAAATACTTCAGTGTCAGGTACATGCGTACGGCGGCACGGCTGTCCAGGTTATCCGTCAGCACCAGCGCAGTTTGCGGCGTGGCCCCGATGCCTCCCATCAATTCCGCAAACTGTTCCTCTGACGGCATCAGATACATCTCAGGACGCGTGGAATCGATAATGTCTTTGCGCCAATCGACAAACACGGCGCCCGGAATGTGCCCGGCGTTGTAGTTCTTGACACGATGGGCCAGATCAATGACCAGCAAGTTGTCCGCCCCCAGGTTCTCTGCCAGCCAGTCGGCACCGACCAGCACATCGGTACGCTCCTGGGCCGACGCACCTTGCCAGCCGATCAGGGTCAATGAAAGGCCACACAGTACGCGGATCGAAAGGGCATGGAAGAACAGATTCATAACGACCTTAACTCGTTTGATAGACACGGGCCTTTAAGGGGGGGTTCTTCGGGATTTGGGGGCAAGTTCTGTCACCCTCCCATTGGGAGTGTCGCAATCCCGATTTATTGGTATGCGGGGAGGGCGTCTGCCTTGCGATAATGGCGAACAGCAAGAGTCGATTTGCCCTCTCCTCGCTGCGTTCGACCCTCCCGGAGGGAGGGTGACAATAAAGTGCCTTTCCAATTGAAATGCAAAACCAATTGAAATGCACAACAGCCACTCTATTCCGACAAGAACCTAGCGAGACAGGCCTTCACTTTTTCGATAAGCGGATTTGGTTTCCTCTGCTCCTGATTCCGCAACCCGCTGGCTCCAGGCACTCGCTGCCGACGCCAGTTGCTCGACGGCATTGGCATCCTTCAGCAACACATTGCGCACTGCATCATCCAACATCGACAGATACTGATCCGCCTGAGGAATCCGCAGCGCATTCAGCCGCAAGCGACTGTCATTGGCGTCGCCAAGTATATCCGCGAACTGCCGGGCTTGCTCGTCGCCAAACTGCGGGGCCAGCCATTTTGCCGGATTACCCAAATGGCTTTTCCGCGACACGCCCGCGTTCGGCGACTCTACAGAGACAATCGTACTGATTTGCTTTTCCGAGACCCATTCCAGGAAGTCCATGCTGTTGCGCAATTGACTGGAATTCGCGGTGGTGCTGGCGAGCATACCACTAAAACCGACCAGCGGGACAATTGGCGAATCGGCCCGCCCTCGTTCCATCCATCCCTGCCGCGTCAAATCGAACACCGCCGACCAGGAGGGCACCGCGGCGACGGTCGTGGGGGGCAGGGTTGCCACGGCAACTTCGTCCAGCCAGCGAGCGTTCAGCGGGACGATGGCCACAGCGATTTTTCCCTCGGCGTAATCAGCCAGAACTTGTTGAGGAGACTGCGGCTCCGTGGCAGACGTTAAGTCCTTTTCCCAGCCCTGCAGCGAACGCAGAAACGGCGCACTGTCAATCAACGGCGTCATGTCGCTGACATCAAAGTAACTGGAGTACCGGCCAGGCAGGCGAATTGCTGACGCCGCGCGCAAACTTAACGCATGGCTGGCCCAGTGCCCCTGCAGAGGCACGACCACACGCGTTGGCAATGCTTCCGCCTCGGATTTGCCGGCCAGCGTCTCCGTGAGCTTTGAGAAATCCTTCCAGGTATCCGGGATGGCCAGCCCATGCTCGTCCAGAACGTCGGATCGGCACAGCATCACCCAATGAGCCTGGCCGAGGGAAACCGCCACGGGCTGTCCGCCCCAGGCAATCGCATTTTCCCGATCGGCACGCAGGATCGATCGGCGGTCCGCTTCGTCACGTGGCATGTTGTCGGCCATAATCGGACTCAACAGTTCCCGTGAGGCGAGTTCGCCGATACGCCACATGGGATAGACCACCACGTCATGGTCCTGGGCAGCCGCAAAATCATTGCCGGCAAAATCCTCCCACGAAAGTTCCGTCAGCTGAATTTCGCCATTGCGTCGTGCCGCGAATTGCCGCTGGATGACCGGTCCCAGAGTAACGTCGTCGATCACGGCAACTTTCAGGTTGATTTGCCGCGCTGAAGTCGCCGTTGCCGAATCGCCGGACGAATTCGCGGGCTCCGATGAGCTACAGCCGCAACATGCGCATATTGCGCATAGTGCGAGAATCAGTGCCAGTCGGCAACGGCTTGCCAGGTTCATAATGGGGCGAGGGTCCAGCGGAAGTACTTTTTTTCAGTTACGAATAGTCTTGTCCGCCGGGTGATCGCCAACAAGGTCCCATGCTCCGCGCGAATCCTTTTGGCGTTTGCCTGGTCCGGGATCGCTGTCTCCGTCCGCGACCGGGGTCACGCTGCCAAAGAACTCGATGGTCGGCCGTCGGCCCTGAAACGTGTACCAGTCGTTGATCAAACGCACCGTATCATTCTGGCCGGGGGTGGCAATTCGATCGCCCTTCTGCAAGACGACTTCATGTGCACCGGTCCAGCCAAACCAGTCGTAGGCGGCGGTGTGCACGGGGATCCAGTGCGGCTGGCCGTCGTGATCCAGCAGGCAAAATTCGGCCCAGCTGTGATTGGGGACCCAGACCAGTCGCGCGGGAATGCCCGCGGCCCGGCACAGCGCGATGAAGACGCCGGCGCGCTCTTCGCAATCTCCCACACCATTGGCAATCGCTTCACGAACGCTGGTGTAATCACCCGGCGCGCCGCGAATGTTTTCCCACACCCACGTGTTGAATTTTTTGGCAAGCTCCCACGGATGATCATGCCGGCTGGAAACCGACTCGACGATCCGCTGCACGGCATTCAGATCACTGCGGATGCCCGGGCTGTTACCCAGCGCCGTATCCGCCAGCTGACGTGGTACGTCCTGCCGGGCCGGAAATTGACCGGGCTGGTAACGCGGACACACGCGAAAAATCTTCAGTCGGTATGTCGCAGCCGCCTCGATCGTCTGACCACGTTCCACAAACGGCGCAGTGACCTGTAACTGGCCAGCGGTTTCCGTCAGTTTGACGACTTGCGCCTCACAACCGTCCGTCTTGCGAATCTCGAACTGCTGGATTTGCTGCTCGGGAAAGGCCACCGGGGCCACCGTCGCTCCGGCCAAATTGCGAGCCGTGCCGTCGCTCCGCCACCGGACTCCGACCGACACATCGAACTCGCGCCCGTCGAGGTAACCCTTTTCGCCGGTCGGGGGCTCGTCCCAGATCCACACGCCATCGCGAATCACAGGAGTAATACTGTGAGATACCTGCGGCAGCTGGCACGAAAAACCGGACTGCCTGAAGGGACCCAGAAGAGGCACCGCAGCAACAGCCG
>CAMYKF010000097.1 GCA_947258905.1 uncultured Pirellulaceae bacterium
CGGCGGCGCAACTATCAATCCGTCGAGGGCGTTATTCACATCGGCCTGGGTACCGGTGAACACCATGACCGGATCATCGTTGCCATCCCCGGTAAGGAAAGTCCGATTGTTGGTCGAACCAAGTTTGATCAGGCCGTCGGTGAGCGTCAGCGTTACCCGCAGTTCGTCCGTTCCGATATCCGGATCATTGAACTGGATTTCATTGACTCCCAGGTCGAAGAAAATTTGGGCGCCCTCGGTAATGTTTTCGCTGGCGGGGGCTGTGATGACAGGTGGATCGTTAACGATCGTCACATTGATATCGACGCTTCCCACGAGGCTGGCGTGTCCATCTCCGTCATGCACGTAGTAGCGAACCCGACGGGCATCGGTGGACGGGCCATCCGAGATGTTGCGATAGGTAATGTTGCGGGCAAGTGCCTGGGTGGCTTCCGGTGTTGCAGCACTGTTAAGCAGGATCACCAGCGGTGTCATTCCATCGGTTCCGCCGCTGAAGGTGCCGATCGGAACATTGCCGTACAAGACGGTCGAACCGGAAACCCCGATTTGGCCGGCACCGAGCCCCTCGTGGTTAATCTCCAGGCGATCATTGAGCGTTCCGCCGGTGGTAAATTCAACGACCAGGTAACCACCGTTGAAATCGGATGAATCAACATCGGTCAGCGACAGCACGGGATCGAGAAGGGCGGGCGGATCGCTTTCGGAGTAATAGAGCACCGGTGTGCCGATCGAAATCACCGGCTTTACATTGGTGTCATCGGCGTAGAAGCGGGCGAACACACCCTTGTCATCGCCGGACGGGTCGTTGCCGCTCCAGCCGATGGTAAAGCCACCGTTGTCATCGATGGCGACGCCCGCGTTTTTCTGCGCGCCAATAACCGAGTCCACCTGGACCTGGTTTCCGTGGGCAAGGCCATCGAGATTGAATTCGCGATAGTAGATTTCCCCGGTAGCCGCGTGTGTCCAGGTGACAATGAAGTCGCCGTTGGCCTGCATCGAAACGGATGCGTGCTCCTGGGCATTGGTCAACATGGTCAGCTCGGGAATCAGCAGTTCCGTGCTGCGCGCGGTCCCATCGGCGTTCCACGTCCTTGCGTAGACCCCGTCGCCGGATCCATCCTGATTGGTGCTGGTCCACACGACCGTGAACTGGCCGGAATCGTTCATCGCAACCGATGAATCGAACTGGTTCTGGGTGACGTAGGTGTTGATCTGGAATTCAAGGCCCACTGTATTGCCGTCGGCATCAAACCGCTGGGCAAGGATCTCGTAACCATCGCCGTCCGGGACATTGTCAGCGGTCCATGTCACGACGAAGTTGCCGGCGGCATCCATGGCGACCGACGGATCAAACTGATCGAATGAGGTCAGGGTATTGACCAGGAACTCATCGCCAACAGCGTCTCCTGCGGAATCAAATCGCTGTGCATAAATGCCGAATTGATCTCCGTCCTGATCGTCACTTTGCCAGACCACGACAAAGTCACCATCAGCGTCCATGGCTACTGCAGGATTGGACTGGTCCCTGGTGACCCAGGTGTTAACCGGGAATTCACCACCAACCCTCGCGCCAGTCGCGTCGAACAACTGCGCGTAGATTCCAAAACCGTCCGAATCCTGATCCTCACTCTGCCACACGACGACAAAGTTACCCGCGTCATCAACAGCAGCGGCCGGATTGGATTGGTGCCTGGTGGTATAACTGGATACATCGATCTCGCTGCCCAGTCTGGCACCACTGGCATCATAAAGCTGGGCGTAGACACCGAAGTCACTGCCATCCTGTTTGTTGCTGCTCCAGACCATGATCGAGTTGCCGTTGGCGGCACGGGCCACCGAATTCCCGCCGGTTTCCGGCGTGATCTGTTCTTCGGTCGTATGCGTGTTGACAAGATACGTTGTCTCAAAGGCTGGAGCGGTGTAGTCGATGGTGAGGACCGGCGTAATCGCTCCGTCAGCCGATTCAAAGGCCCAGCCATCCGGGTCGTCGTTGACGATGATAAATCCGAAGTTGGCATTACCGTCGGCCCAGGCCTGGATCAGGTCGCGCGACAAGTTGAAAGTTTGCGATCCCGTTTGATCCGGATCCCCCAGACGGTCCATGATTGTGGAAGCAGCCTCCACATCGTCAAAGCTGATGCCGCTGCCAAACGTGTTCCAGTTGTCCGTGTCATTCCATGCAATCAACATCTCGTAAATGTCAATCTTTGAGGCAGCATCCGTAATGTCCGTGACGTTAATCGTCAGGGTGGCCGAGTTGATATACGAACCCGATGCGATCTGGTTGGCTCCCGGCCCAAACAGGTCCTCGAATCGAATCAGGATCTGCTGTTGCGGGCTGTCGTTGGCATTTAGAATGCCGCTGGAACTGTTGTCGGCCGCGGGTGAACCGCTGTCAATTTCGGTGTCCACCGTGCCGTTGTAACCATCAACTCCCTGCTGGAAGGTGGCGACGGCCAGCGTTTCGAACCAGGACTGCTGAAAGTACGGGCTGAAGAGAATCTGGCTATCCAGCTGACCGACGTGGTACTCGAACAACCAGTCTCCGCCGAGATCGGCGTGGCCGGTTGTGTCATCACTGGCACCGACATCCGCTCCGGTCAGAACTGCGATCGATTCGATCAGTTCCACACCGTCCGTGTTGCCCGCGAGGTCGCAACCATAGAAGAGAATGTCGGCATCGGCCGACAACGCAGTGCCCCACATGGCAATTTGTCCGGCATAGCCGGGCAGAGTGTTGCGGCTGAGTGATACGTCACCCAGCAGCACTTCACCCTGGTTGCCGTGGGAAACAATATGCACGGCAGCCAGGTTGTTGTAATTGGCCAGAGTGTTCGTTATTTGCGAAACAGCATCCGTGGTGTCCAGCAGAACTACATGAATGGAGCCGTCAGTGAAACGCGACTGCACGTCGTCGATCATGGTCTGATATCCATCGACCGTGGCGTCGATAAACATCAGTTCTGTCACTGGTGTTGACTGGCTGTCGAGCCACGCTGCCGACTCTTCCACGGACCAAAACAGTTCCGGTGCCGCGTCCTCCGTGGCCCATGCCAGTAACTCGGCTGGCGTTTCGGCTGGTTGATCTTCGAATGACGGTTCGATCGGTTCCACGGACGCGTCATTGGCCGATTCGAACAGCAGCTCAACGGGCAAGGGTGAGCCGCTGTACAACACGCGTCTTTCCAGCTCGCAGGCGTGAATGGCGAAAACTGTGGCTGCCGGCAGCGGGTTTTCCTGTTCCGGCAACTCACGCCCACCGACTCCCAGCCAGCGCAGCAGCGAGCGCGACAAGCGGCGTGCCGTCGCTGACGCATTCAGACTGCGCTGCAATTTGGTCACGGGATTATGGCAACACAAAAACAATGGAACTGGTACTGAAACCTAGTTCTGTTTGCGTGCCTGTGCCGGATCCCGTTGTGTCCGCTGGAGTCAGAATCGGACAGCCGTTAGTGCAACAACGCTTGTAGCGTTTGCGCGGATTCCACCTGTCATGCCGCCAGTTGCGGGTAGAACTCGTCCGGTAACGCCACATGCCGTTCCCCGAATTGTGCCGTGGTGGCGGTGCAACAGCGTGAGCTACCGGTTATGCCGGTTGGTGCACACGACCTGGGAGCGTCTGTACGGAAAATGCCTATTCAAGGTTGCCATTGCCGGGGGACGTGCACGCGTAATCTATGGTTATTTGATACGCCTGCTTCTCCCGAACGCGGCTGTTGCTATTTACACCAGCGCCCGCAGGCAGTTCGCACTTTTCAGAAACCTGGAAGCACGACAACCATGATGTATCCAGATATGCAATCCGATCCGTCCTCTGAAACCGTATTTCGTCCCGGACCGATGGACATGATTCCCCGCGTTGCGAGCAATGGCGTTGCTGACGGACTGACCGAAGATTCACTGTTCCAGTCGAAGATCCTCGTGCTCGACGACGATCCTTCGACGACGGATATCATCCGCAGAAATCTGCTGGAAGCCGGCTTTCAGCAGGTCATGCAGTTCAATTCACCCTGCAAGGCCATTGAATACCTGCAAAACCATCCTCAAGACATTGCCCTGCTGGACATTCGCATGCCGGAGATCGACGGCATCCGCATTCTGGATTTCCTGCGTAACAAAAAGGAAACCCAGTACCTGCCTGTGATCGTGCTGACCGCAGTGACCGACGACAAGACCCGCCTGGCCGCCCTGAATGCCGGTGCCAGCGACTTCGTGAACAAGCCGGTAATTCCGAGCGAATTGGTAGCGAGGGTCAAGAACGCGCTGACCTTCAAGCACTATGCGGACCGGATCGAACAGAATGCGACGATGGTTCAACGGGAACTGGATTTTGATGCCCTGACGCAGTTGCGCAATCGCCGGGCCTTTGAAAATTACCTGGGTAACGAGTTCTCGCGTGACGATGTGTCGGACAACATGAGCCTGATCCTGTTCGACATTGACAATTTCAAGAACACGAACGACCAGTTCGGGCACCGCGCCGGTGACGGCATTCTGCAGCAGCTGGCCCAGATCATTTCCGAAAGCTGCACTTGCGATGAATTCGCCTCGCGAATTGGTGGCGACGAATTCGCTATTATCTGTCACCACGAGGTCGTGGACCGCACCCGGGAACTGGCGCAGCGGATCAGCAACCTGATCAAACAGACCCCGCTGAACTACAAAGGTCAGAACATCACTTCCACGATCAGCATTGGGATTGCCCGCCGCACGCCATTCACCGACACGCGGGAAAAGCTGTTTGACCATGCCGATGCCGCCCTGTACCACTCCAAACGCGGCGGTCGCGACGCGATCAGCGTGTATTCCGAGATCGAGCAGGAAATCGGCGGCCACGCCTATCTCAAACAAAAACGACGCATCCCGACTCGCGAAGAAGGCGATATTCAGGATCCCAGGAACGGACGCATCCTGATCATTGATGACGAACCCGCGGTCACCAAAATGCTGGACAAGCAGTTGCGCAAGGCCGATTACCAGTTGATTGAAGCCGAACACGACGCCCTCAAGGCGCTGGATCGCATCAATGAATGGCGGCCCGACCTGATCATTCTGGACATCCGCATGCCGGGCCTGAATGGACTGGAAATTCTCAAGCGATTGCGCGGCACCGACGGCATCTCGTCCATCCCCGTGCTGATCATGACTTCATCCAGCGATGACCGGATCCGCATGGCCGCCCTGCAATTGCAGGCCAACGACTTTCTGACCAAACCGGCCAAGCCGGCGGAATTGGCAGCTCGTGTACATAATTCGCTGCTCATGAAGTTCCAGCACGACCAGTTACGTGAGTTCTCGGCCAAGCTGCGATTCGAAGTAGAAGTGCGAACCAACGAGCTGTTTGCGACGCGTCGCGAAGCCATTCTGTGTCTCGCGCGCACGGCTGAATCCCGCGACACTGACACGGGTCAGCACGTTTTGCGAGTCGGCCGGTACGCTGCCATCATCGGCAGGGAACTGGGACTCGATCACGATTTTGTTTCGTGGCTGGAACTGGCGGCCCAGTTGCATGATGTGGGCAAGATCGCGATTCCTGATTCGATTCTGTACAAGCCGGGCAAGCTGTCGGATGAAGAATACGAGATCATGCAGACGCATTGCCAGCAGGCGGACCGGATTTTTGGTGGCGACGCCGAAAACGCCATCAACGCCTGTACTTCGCCGCTGCTGCAAATGGCCGCCCGTATTGCTTCCAGCCACCATGAACGCTGGGATGGCAAAGGGTATCCGAATGGGCTGGGCGGTGAGGAAATTCCCATCGAGGGCCGGATCACGTCGGTAGCCGACGTGTTTGACGCCATTAGTTCCAAGCGTCATTACAAAAAGGCCTTCGACCTGGATTCCTGTTTCCGGTTGCTGGAACAGGGCCGCGGCACACAATTCGATCCGCGTGTCCTGGACGCATTCTTCTCGGCCTCCGACAAAATCGTCGAGGCCATGAACGAACTGCAGGACCAGGTGGAGTCGGATCACGTCTAGACGAGCGTCGCCAGGGTCGTAAAAATCTTGCTGGCCTGTAGCCAAAATCGTGAGACTTTGGACTGGACGGCTGACTGATTTTTCCATCCTTCTCCCTCGGGGGGTTCTTCGGGGAGTTTAGTGGCAAGTTTTCATTTGCTGGAATACCTCAGCCCCTGACCCTCCCCCCGGGCATTGGTGTCTACACAATTCGATACATCCAATAATCCCGCAGG
>CAMYKF010000098.1 GCA_947258905.1 uncultured Pirellulaceae bacterium
TCACCTCCTCGTCCACGACAGGATCCAGCGAGAACGGCATCTACGCACAGGACCTGGACTACCTGTTTGTGAAGAACGTGATCTCGAACTATCACGACGGAGATGGATTGAACGTCAATTACGTCGAGAAGGCCAAGGTTTACAACAGTTCCTTCAAGTACAACGGTGGTTACGGCGCTCACGTGGAAGAAGGGTACCATTTCCGCAGTTCTCATTCGTATTTCGACAGCAACTACGATGGCGGCATTGGCCTGGATTACATTGACAAGGTCCAAATGGTTTCTTCGACGGCACGTGAGAACGATGACGGATCGGGCCTGGACGGCTACACGATCGGCGAACTTGCAGTGATCGGAGGCCAGTACAACGGAAATTACGAAAAAGGCATTACGCTGCAATACGTGGAGAACATGAAATTTCTCGGGGTCGAAGCAGTTGGCAATGACAACGACGGAATACACGCCGACTATTTCGATTCCGCCATCGTCCAGGGTGGATTCTTCGCGGAAAACAATGATGACGGCGTTGAACTAATTAGTGGAACAGCGCAACTGGCTGATCGCAGCAATAGCAGCCAACATGAGTTCCAGGTACAGGTATTTGGAGGCCTGTATCACGATAACGGCGAGGATGGCCTGGATATCGAAGACGTTGGCGGGGCGCAGCTGATTGGTGTGGACGCTCGCTGGAACTACGATAACGGGGTTCGCGTCCAGAACGTCGATTTCTTGCATACGATCGGAGGATACCTGTATCAAAACGAACTTCATGGCGCGTCATTGTTCGGCGTCCACCATGCCCAGATCAATGATCTGGTAGCCAAAGACAATTACGAAACCGGCTTGCGGACACGCGGAGGGTATCGCCTGAACGTGATTGGCGGAGCTTTCTCGCACAATGGCAACGCCGGAATTGACGCCGAGGGAGGTGGACCTCCGTCGCTTGAAGGCCCTGGCGGTCGGTTGCAACGCGTTGACATCAAACACGCTACCGCACTGGGTAACGAGACCGGCGTGGGCGTTGAAAACGCCTACCTGGTCAAGATGGTTGGCGGGAACTACTCGGAAAACTCGGCGGAAGGGAAATGACCTTCGGTTCAGATCTCGATATCATTTTCACGCCGGCGCAAACTGGAACATGCTTGAATTTACTGGCGGTTTGTACAAGGAAAATGGCTGGGACGGAATTTATGTTGTGTCGTATGTCAATGACGCGCGACAGCCTGCTCCGCCCAATTCCCTCCACATTTATGCCAACCACGTGGTAGCGCGAAACAACGGCTACAGCGGATTCAACGTGACCGGCGAAATCACCAATGGAGGAAGCGACATTGAGGACGGTCACACCGGGAACTATGGCGCCGGCACCAATCTGTATCTGTCAATGCACGGCGGCTACTACGGCCATAACGGCGAAGATGGCATCTATTTGCTGGGACTCGATCCCCAGCAAGACAATGCCATCGGTGCTTTGCAGGCCAGCCTGACGGACGTGGTGGCAGAATTCAACGACGGTAACGGAGTCAATGCCAGCGGCCTGGTCCCGTTTGAAAACGGAAACGGCACGGAGTCCACGAACCCCGGCGACGACCACCACGGTGGGGCTCGCATTCAGTTTGTACGGGGTTTCTACGGCTTCAACGGCGAAGACGGCATCAATCTGAATCTCACCATCGTTCCCCTGTTCAATGGCGATGGTGGTGCGTTGACCAACGACAATGGTATTGATGAGCCGTCATCGTTAGCGATGTTTGATCATGTGGTGGCAAATCATAATGATGGACGTGGCGTGGCCTTGAATGTCTTTATTGCTGATATCAACGGTGATCCCGGCGATCCTGGCGATCTGTTAACGGCATTGCCAAACAACAATCATGTCAGCGAACCGGCACCGGTAGAGTTTCGAGGTGGCGTTTTCAACCACAATGGCAGGGCCGGGATCGTGATGACCCTGGATGCCGATTTCGAGGAAGAGACAACCGACCCGCCTCACCTGCAAGACGTGGCCATTCGCCTGACCGATGTCGTGGCCAGTTCCAACGGAGCAAACGGGCTGGCTATCCGAAACTTCGAGCCGGCAGTACTAGAACCCAACGTGGAGATCATCCGGGGCAGCTACAACCACAATGGCAACGACGGTATCCAGTTGCGTAGTCTGGGTACCGTGCTGCTATACCGTGCCCACGTTATTGGCAACCACGACAACGGTATCGATTACAGCTTCCCCACCGAATTGCTGAACGAGCAAAGCATCGTTGTGGCAAACCGGAACGGCGATTTTCGCTACACGGGTCCCTAGATAAGACCACGTGCAGTTCGGTGCGCTGGCCCTCTCCCTCGGGGAGAAGGTGGTTGGGCTTTTGAAAAAAAGACCAACCGGGTGAGGGCCTGGTTTATACATGAAAAAACGCCTGTCGAGAATGAAGTTTCCAGCCCTCATCCGCCCTTCTCCCGGCGCGCCGGGATTCTCCCCGAGGGAGAAGGGAGGGAAAGCGCACCGGTTAACTCGAGGTCCTATTTAGTGGACCAGATCGGGCATTCAGACGCTCCGTTGCGCCGGTAACCGCCATCGCCATGCCGGTCGTTCCACCGTAACCGCAATACAGCCATGGAGGCTTAAACAGGAGTTGTCACACAGTCTGCCCGGTGGCTTCGGCTGTGCGTCAGTTGAGTTCGCTGACACAGCCGCACACTGCAGTCTCTTTTCGTGCTTATCCGCTCTGGGACGAAAGGTCACGGTGAGTGGTGCGAGTCCGCGCGGTCCTCCTTGCGTTTCCTCGCATGGCCACCTGATTGCATGCCGCATTGGCCTGCTTGTCTGTTTCGCTGTCGGTGGCACAGGACTTGCTTTTGAGCAGCGTGACACTCGTCAACTGGACCGCAGACAGGACCTCATCCAGTCTTACGCCCCTCGGAAAGTGAAAGGTATTGAATCATGAAAGCCAGATTTTTCGCCGCAGTACTGTTGACGTTGGCCTTGCCGGTCGTTGCGTTCGCCCAGGCAGGTTCCTCGGATCCGTCAATACAAGGTGCCGTGCAGGGCGTCGAAATCTGTCCACAATCGATTTGCGGTGCGGCCACATTCGTCGGCGTGTATTCCGGCAAGGTCGGAAATAAACCGGCCTTTGGATTGTGGCTGCTAGCCGTGCGGCACGGCGAATATTCGCCGCCTGAACAGATCCTGCCTCCTCCAGGAGAATCGGTTGACATCATCGGGGGCACGTGGCACATGAAGGTTTTCGTTCTCGACTGGTTCTGGTATCGCAAAAAGTTATTTGGCGGTGCCGTCCAGCCCGGCACCCTGGTCCAACAGGGTGATCCCGGAGACGATCCTCCGCCTTTGCTGTACGACGTCAATTCCGCACTGATTCTGCAGCATGGCGGGACCGGCATTGTTCGACTGGAAAACACGGTGCTTAACGAAAATACATTTCCGCCCACCATTTCGGGCCTGCTTCGATAACCGATACACGGTTTGGCCAAAGGCTCCACACGCTGGATCTTCGACTGCAGCCGCAGAGGCGACCGCGCTGGCCGTGTGACGGCCTGCAAACCGCGGCGATCTGCCGAATCAACCAATCCGGAGGCGCTCTGATATGACCCAATCTGTCAAACGCGGCTTTACGATGACCGACACAATCGTGGCTTGCCTTTGCCTCGGCTCGATGTTGGCCATTGGACTACCCTCGCTGCAAGTCAACCGCGAACGTGCCCGTACCACGCGGTGCGCCGACCGCATGCGAACCATCTTGTTCGCAAGTCACAGTTTTCACGACGCGATGAAACGATTGCCTCCTGCGACCATTGGCGCCGGGAGTGAACCAACGCTGGAGCAGTGGCTGGCCAGGGATAGCGATAATTACTGGAAGAACTTTCAAAACACGTCTTCGTTGGCGTTGCTCATGCCGTTCATGGAATTGAACGACAAATACGATCGGGTCTCACCGGTTGCTTTTGACATTTACCGAAATCTGACCGAGCACGTCGATGCCGATGGCCAACGACTGTACTCCTGGCAAGGCGATATTCCGGGTGCGTCCGATGTCGCCATGACATTTGAAGAGGCTTGTCTGTGCCCCTCAGACAACATCAATGAAACCGACATGCGGATTGTCGTCGCAACACAACCCGTCAAAAACGAGCAGGACCCGCATGACGACATTGGCGTCCAGTATTGGGACGACGCCAGTCAATCAAAAAGTTTTGGGCGCACCAACTATTCGGCGTGCGGTGGTGTTATGGGCGGATATGTCAGTTCAGGCGGCCCGGAAGCTGCACGCTGGCGCGGCTGTATGACCTCGGGGCATCGGGTCACCCTTGAAACAATTAGGGATGGAACAAGCAGAACCATCATGTACGGCGAAACCAATGGTCAAATCGAGGATTCCGAAAGGACCGCCGCCTGTTCCTGGTTTTGGTCCGGATTCAGCCGGGGACGCGGTGATATCGATTACTTTCGCAGTGGTGCGGATGCCGTAACAGCGCGTATTAACAACCCGGATCGAAAAATGATTGGAGACGGCACCTGGTCCAGTCTGTACGGATTTGGCTCAATGCATCCCGGCGGTATGTACGCGGGATTCGCTGACGGGTCCGTTCATTTTCTCAGTCGGGATATCAACTGGGAAACCTGGTACGAACTTTGTGGAGCCAGGGACGGCGGAATTCCCAGAAACTACGATGCAATACCGCAGTTACCCGCGCGCACGCCTGACGAGTCCGAGCCACTGGTTGAGAAGTTTCTGGTCGCCGGGGAACTGGACGACGGAGAGACGTTCCTGAAAGGACATTTGCAATTTCACCCTGACGACGATCAGGCCCGCTTTGGTTTGGGCGTCCTGCAGTTTTTTCAAACTGTCGAACACCTTGGCCAGTCGCTGTATCGATACGGCGCGGGTGCCAACCAGGATAGTTCGATGATGGTTCAGGCGATTCCTTTTATGCGAATGCCGGTACCACCCAACCCAAACCCTGATCCGGTAGGTATGGACGAGATTCGCCAGACGCTGCAAACCGTGATCGATGATTTGCAGAAAGCCGATCAAACGCTGGCTGAAATCAGTTCCGACAATGTCAAACTTCCGCTCAACGTCGGGCGATTTCACCTTGATATCAACGGAGACGGTGTCTGTGTTGAAGAGGAAGGACTGAGCCCGATTCTGCAGTTCTATACCGGCGGGCTCAGGGGTCGAAGGGGAGCAGTGGCGGGGCAAGTCGATGATCTCGTGATCGCTTTTGACAAAGCGGACGTTTACTGGCTGAGGGGTTATTGTCATTTGCTCAGCGCGATGGCCGAGACCTTGCTGGCTTACGACCTGGAACCGGTCTGGGATGTTTTTGGTCACCGTCTGTTCGCCAAAGCACAAGTGCCGTACGAATTTCTGACGCGCGATGGCGAGCGACGATCTCAACTTGATTACGAATTAATCCTGGATGCCGTGGCCGCGATTCATAATGTCAATTTTCAGCTGGCCGAGGCGGATCGCATGCCACGCGCCCTGGAGCATTTGAACACGGTGATCGCACAAAGCCGACTGAATTGGGACGCCATCCTGGCGGAGACCGATGACGATTATGAGTGGATTCCCGGCCCGAATCAGGAGGGCGTGTTTCCGAATGCTCGAATCACGCAGGAAATGGTCGATACCTGGCAGGATTTTCTGGACGAGGCTCAATCACTGCTCAGCGGCGACAAACTGGCGCCGTTCTGGAGGGGTACGGATCGGACCCTCGGCGTCAATTTGAACAAGGTATTTACGGAGCCCAGGCCATTTGATCTGGTGCTGTGGATTCACGGTTCGGCCGCCGCCCCCTACCTGGAAAATGGCGAAGTTACCCAACCCGAAACCTGGAGGAGATTTCAACAGGTATTTCGCGGCAACTTCCTGGGCTTCGCCATTTGGTTCAACTAAAATTCGCCTGATTGAGAAATCAGGCACGGCCTGAACAATCAGATTGCGGCGAGAGGACTAATTATCGAATGTGCCTGTTGCGCGACTCGTGGAACGCATCTCCCTGCCGACATTCGGCAGCAGTTATCGTTATTGCCGCGTTGCCATTCCAACCTGGTTTCACGTTTGAAACACCAATTCCGGGAGTTGTTGTATGCAAACTGTTTTTCGACGCGTATGGTTGACCGTTCCTTGCTTGATGATCCCCTTATTCACGAGTGCCTGCCAGGAAGCGGGATCAGGTGACCAACCAATGCGATCAACATCCATGCAATCCGACCCCCTGCCGGACCCGCGACTGCGGGGTGATCGCTCTTTGGAGGAATGCATCGTTTCGCGCCGCTCGATACGGGAGTATGCGGAAAAGGCCTTGTCGGACGCACAGATATCCCAGTTGCTTTGGGCGACCCAGGGTGTCACCGACCCTGCGGGGCTACGGGCAGCGCCATCGGCGGGAGCCTTGTATCCGCTGGAACTCTACGTAGCCACCTCATCGGGACTCTACCATTACGGCCCCGCCGGGCACGAGCTGACCCAGCGTACCGACCGGGACCTCCGGCCATCCCTGAGCGCGGCGGCGCTTGCCCAACAGTCGGTCGCTGCAGCGCCTGCGGTATTTGTTATTACGGGAGTAAACGAACGTATGCGAGGCAAATATGGCGAGCGGACAGAACGATATGTGCACATGGAAGCCGGTCATGCGGCGCAGAACTTGCTGCTACAGGCAGAGGCTCTCGGTCTCGGTGGAGTTCCCGTGGGAGCGTTTGAAGACGATCGCCTGGCACGGGTCCTGGGACTCACCCGCAACGAGTCACCTCTGTATTTGATTCCAGTGGGTTATCCACGATAGGCAACGACCAGTTCTCGTGGCACGGGTCGCCCTGCCAACGCCTGGCAGGTATCGAAAAGGCGATTTCGACCAAGAATTGTCGGATGATCCGACTTCCAGTACCGGAGACAGGACTTGAACCTGCACGCCTTGCGGCCTGGATCCTAAAACTGCCCTGGAAGATCGCTCGCAACCCGTTTTTTTCAATGTGAAATCATCATATCGGGCTCAAATCAGCGTGGCAATCGTGCGCACTTAATTGCCGTAAATAGCCGTATGGCGCAAAATCGACATTCGCGCAAAACGGTAGTCAACTTCTCACTTGGTTGCGATACATGAACGAGGCTCGCGGACGCACAATCCAGATCTACTTGCCGACGGGTGAACCTCGTGGAATCAGAATCGCCGAAATGACGACTCGCACCGTTCAAATGGTGCTGGTCCCCCAAAGTCATCTAGTGGCGCCGC
>CAMYKF010000099.1 GCA_947258905.1 uncultured Pirellulaceae bacterium
GATTGAGGATTTCAAGCAAGCCAGCCGCTTGCGACCCAATCACGCCGGCACGCATATCTGGCGGGCGGCGGCCAGCGCCAAGCTGGAGGACTGGCCCGACGTGATCGAAAACCTGCAGCAGGCGATTCAGTTGCGTCCCTCCGCGGCCCAGCAGTATCGCAAGCTCGGCTCGCCGGTCGCCCGCAAGGCCGTCAAGCACTTCGATCGCCTGATTCGTGAAGGCAAGCCGACTCCGGAAACCATTTGCAATCGCGGGCGTGCGCATGAGTTCCTTGGCCGCATTGACCAGGCCATCGCCGATTACAGCATCGCGCTGACCAGCACCAGCGAGGATTACAACACCATGATTGCCCGTGCCCGGCTGTATGCGCGGAAGGGCGATCTGGAAAACGCCATCAATGACTTGTCCAAGGTTATCCGACGGCAACCGGACAATCACCGGGCCTGTTACGCGCGGGCGATCGCCCTGATCGATGATAATAACAACGATTCGGCGTTGCGTGATGTGAACCGGGCCATTGAACTGGCGCCGGGCGAACCGCGGTATCACGTATTGCGAGGCGACCTGCGTTTGCTGGCAGGCAACTTGTCCGCCGCCATCGATGATTACACGCAGGCGATTGTGCTGGATCCGGCCGATCATCTGGCATTTCGCAAGCGTGGCAGCTGTTATCAACGTCAGCATCAATACTTGTACGCAATCGCCGACCTGACACGCAGCAATGAGCTGTTCCCCGGTTTGGCGGAGACTTACGTGCTGCGCGGCCAGTCGTATCTGAAAAACGACCAACTCGAACAGGCCAATGAGGACTTTGAACAGGCCCTGGCCATTGATCCTCATCAGGTACGGGCCTTTGTCGGACGCGCCAACTATCTGGCCCAACTGGGCCGGCATGAGGAAGCTCTGATCTTGCTGACCAAGGCTATGCAGCGTTTTGACGAAGATCAACGACAGATTGCCGAGCTGCTGATGATGCGTGGCAAGATTTTTTACCAGATGGGCCGTTTCCCTCCGGCACTGACCGATTTCTCAACCGTGCTCGATTTGCGACGCGATGATATTTACAGTGTGGCGGCCGCGCGATGCGCGAGGGCGGTCGTACTGGTTCAGCATGGTGACCTGATTCGCGCGAAAAAGGAATTCGATCGCGTGCTGGCCCGCTTTCCGGACCATCCTCTGGCGTCGGCTGCTTCCGAGTGGCTGACCCACGGCAATGGTCCGCGGCCAGCCATCCTGGAACCGCCCGAACGCCTGATTCGGCCGACCCGGCCGCCGGTGACCCGGGAACCGGTCGAGTTCGAAGCGACCGATCCTCAGTGGGAAGCGCCGCCGCCTTACGATCTATGGATCGTCCGCACCAGCAAGCCGCGTGAGTATGGACCCATTACCAAAGCCATGCTGGACGACTGGGTGCGACAGGGCCGGATTGGCGGTCGCACGCGATTGCTGCGTAGCGGCTGGGAAAAATGGCGACGCGCCAAACGCGTTTACCAAGTCCTCGGGGACCGCCGGCCACGCAAGAAACGGCCTCGCTCCAGCGACGAAAAATGATGGCCTGCCTCGGTGACCGGACTATCCAAGGTGACGCGCTACTGCGTCCTGATTGACCGGGTCAATCACGCCGCGCTCGGTAATGATGGCCGTGATCAGTGAGGCGGGCGTTACATCAAACGCCGGATTGTAAACCGTCACGCCTTCGGGCGCTGTCTGTTTGCCAAAGCCACGCGTGATTTCATCGGGCTGTCGCTGTTCAATCGGTATCTCGGAGCCCGAGGTAATGGACAGATCGAACGTGGAACTGGGCGCGGCAATGTAAAACGGAATGTTGTGATGGCGAGCCAGAATCGCCAGGGAATAGGTTCCGATCTTGTTCGCCGTATCGCCATTGGCGGCAATCCGGTCAGCGCCCGTGACCACCGCCTGAACCCGGCCCTCCCGCATCACCTGGGCCGCCATGGAATCGCAGATCAACGTGGCCGGGATGTTCCGCTGCATCAGTTCCCAGGCCGTCAGCCGTGCGCCCTGTAACAGGGGACGCGTCTCATCCACGTACACATGCAATTCGCGACCCAGATCCTGCGCCGTAAAGAACACACTGAGTGCCGTTCCGTACTCGGCCGTAGCCAGTCCCCCCGCGTTGCAGTGGGTCAGCACGCCCTTGATCGAAGGTCCCAGCAATTCCGCCCCGTGCCGCCCGATATTACGGCACATCTGGCGGTCTTCGTCGTGAATCGCCTTCGCTTCGGCCAGCAGTCGGGACCGTATTTCGTCATTCGGTTTTCCGGCCAGCGAAGCGAACACATCCCGCATACGTGAGAGGGCCCAAAACAGATTGACGGCCGTGGGCCGGCTGGTCGCCAGGTAAGTCGCGACTTCATCGAATCGGCTGGCCAGTTCGGCAGGATCGTCGCCCATGTCGCGAATCCCCACGACCACTCCATAAGCGGCGGCAATGCCGATGGCCGGTGCACCTCGCACGCGTAACATCTTGATCGCTTCCCAAACCGTTTCCACGTCGCGGCATTCCAGGGTGACCAGTTCCAGCGGCAAACGCGTCTGATCGATCAGCACCAGGTGACCCGACTCGTCGCCTTGCCAGGCGATGGTTTCGACGGCCGGATGGGAAGTCGTATGGTTCATGGGCTATGAAAATTTTTTGTAGCAAAAGTCGTGAAACTTTTGACCAGCCGTGAGCGTAGCAAGGGTCGTGAGACTTGCGGCCGTCCGTCCGATCCGAATCTCACAAACTGGCCTGCAACTTTTCGTTCTTGCCTTCGATCTTGCCCACGAGCTGTTGTTTGAACTCGTCCAGTTTCTGTTGCAGACCCTCATCGGCCAGGGCGAGAATCTGCACCGCGAACAGGCCGGCGTTGCGGGGTCCGCCCATGCCCACGGCCATCGAGGCCACCGGCACATCGCCGGGCATTTGCACGGTGGACAAAAGTGAATCCAGTCCGCCGAGTTCGGCGGTTGGCACCGGCAGGCCGATCACCGGCAACGTGGTATGCGCCGCCACGACACCGGCCAGATGTGCGGCGCCGCCGGCAGCGGCAATGATCACCTTCAATCCTCGCTCGCTGGCCGATGTGGCGTATTTGCCGACCACGTGCGGCGTGCGGTGGGCACTCATGACGTGGACTTCGTAGCCCACGCCAAATTCGTCCAGTGCTTTGGCCACGGCGTTAATCTTGGGCCAGTCGCTGTCGCTGCCCATCACAATTCCGACGACAGTTTGGTTGTTCATGGATCCGTTCTTCAGAACTCAAGGTAAAAAACTTCAGACTTGAATAACTTGTTGCAGCACATCGGCTGCCGGGCTTGATCGTAAACGGTTTCGGTCAAAAAACGAATGCCCCCACGATTGCATTTTCAGTCACCGGTGGATGAGATAAACTGAGATCATTCATTCAGTCACACAAACCAGGTTGGTGATCTCATGCCTTCGTTCTCTGATCGCGCTCTCAAGCTGCCGGCGTCGCCGATTCGCAAACTCGCCCCCTACGCGGACGCCGCAAGCAGGCGCGGGACGCGGGTTTACCACCTGAACATCGGCCAGCCGGACATCTCCACGCCGCCAGTGTTCTTTGACGCCATTCGCGAGGCCGATCTGGATGTGGTTGCCTACAGCCCGTCGCCGGGCATTCTGCCTTTACGAGAGCAGATACAGGGGTATTACGAACGGCTGGGTCACAACCTGGAAATCGATGAAATCATGGTGACCACCGGCGCGTCCGAAGCCTTGGGATTTGTGTTTGCCGCACTGATGAACCCAGGCGAAGAAGTCATTGTGCCCGAGCCGTTTTATGCCAACTACCTGTCGTTTTCGCTGGCCCGGGACGCCGTTGTGGTGCCGGTCACCTGCCGCATCGAAGACGACTTTGCCCTGCCGCCGGTGGAAGCCTTTGAGGAAAAGATCACACCACGCACCAAGGCCATTCAGATATGCAATCCGGGCAACCCGACGGGTGTCCTGTATCCACGTGAATCGCTGTTGCGGCTCCGCGACATCGCTGAAAAGCACAATCTGTTTATTATCGCCGATGAAGTGTATCGTGAATTCGCCTACGATGGCACCGAGCATTCGTCAGCACTGGGACTGCCAGGCATTGAGCAAAATGTGATCGTGGTGGACTCGATTTCCAAACGCTTCTCGGCTTGCGGAGCCCGCATCGGTTGTCTGATTTCACGCAACGCGCAACTGATGGATCTGGTATTGCGCATGGCCCAGGCCCGGTTGTCACCGCCCACCCTCGGCCAGATCGGTGCGGTGGCCATGTATCAGCTGCCGAATTCCTATTACCAGGGCGTTGCGGCCGAATACTCGGCGCGGCGCGACTTGCTCAAACAGTCTCTCGATCGCATGGAGGGCGTGTTGTGCCCGCACGTTAACGGGGCGTTCTACTCGATGGTGCGTTTGCCGGTGGACAGCGCCGAAAGGTTCTGCCAGTGGATTCTTGAGGAATTCTCGCACGACGGGGCGACTGTCATGATGGCGCCCGGTGCCGGCTTCTATGCTACACCCGGTCTGGGCGTTGACGAAGTGCGGATTGCCTATGTGCTCAAGGAGGAAGATCTGGCCAAAGCGATGAAATGTCTTGAAGTGGCATTGGCGGCCTATCCGGGTAGAAAGGTGCGTGAGGTCGCCACAGGCTAGTGGCAGGGCTTTTCAAACCAAATCTACTCCAACTGAGCGGTTTGTTTTCGAGTCTAATATCAGGCCCGACGTTCACGTCGGGTAACACCGAACGCCGACTATCTCGCTCCCCCGCCGCCGCTTTGCGGCGGGCGGGGTGAGCGAGACTATTTCTTGACCCACAAAAACCCGAGCTAAAGCCCGGGCCTAATAGCGGTCTTGCACATGCTTCCTGTCATCGGTCGCGGCGGACACGCTCAGTTTGAGTATCTACGTGGCGGGAGGCGATGCAGATGACGTTTCAATTAAATTCTTTTGATCGGTTGAACCGCGTTGCTCCAGCACCAGACGAATCGGCACTTCGCCAAAGCTCAACATGTCACGCAACACGCCCAGCAGGTAACGTCGGTACGTGTTGTCAAAGGCGTCGGGGTCGTTGCACTTGAGCACAATGGTCGGCGGAGCCACGCCGATTTGCGTGGCGTAATAGATCTTGGGACGACGCTTGCGACTGGTTAGCGCCGGCGGGTGGTTTTCCAAAGCCAGACGAATCAGCCGGTTCAGTTCACTGGTGGTAACACGATCACGCGATTGCTTGTACAGCATCTGGGCGTGATTCAGCAACTTCTTCGCATTCTTGCCGGTGGTGGCGGTGATAAACGCAATGGGCACATTCCACAACGTGGAAAAATTATCGCGCAGGTAATCGGCCCAGCGCTCGGTGGGCATGTGTTCGGCCATCAGATCCCATTTGTTGACCACAAGAATGCAGGGCTTGTAATGGGATTCGATGTAATTGACCAGCTGCCGGTCCACCTTGCTGATCCGCCGGCTGGCATCAAACATCATCAGCACCACGTCCGCATGACGGATCGAGCGTTGCGCGCGATGCGTGCTGTAGAACTCGATGTCCGTACGCACGCTTTTGCTTTTACGCAAACCCGGCGTATCGATCGCGACGAAGGGCTTGCCGTCCATCTCAAAACGTACATCCACGCTGTCGCGTGTCGTGCCGGCCACCTCGCTGACAATCATTCGCGGTGAATCGACCAGCGTATTGATGAAGGTGCTTTTGCCAACATTCCGCTGGCCCACGATGGCGATCTTCATCTCGGGCTCTTCGACCTGTTGCAGGGGCATGTCCGACAGGTCGCCCAGCAACTCGCAAATGCGATCCAGCAAGTCGTACTTGTTGCGGCTGTTTTGGGCACTGACCAGTAGTGGCTCGCCCAGCCCAAGTCGAAAGAACTCGTTGGTCTCGATATCGTATTTTTCGTGGTCGGTTTTGTTGGCGACCAGAATCAGCGGCACATCCACGCCGCGCAGTCGTTTGGCGATGCGTTCATCCAGCCCCGTGATGCCTTCGCGTGTGTCGACAACGAACACGAGAATGTCAGCCGTAGCGATCGCGTAGCTGATTTGCTCCTCGATCTCGTCGGTCAGATCATCGATGTCGTTGATAACGATGCCGCCGGTGTCGATGATCTCGAAATAGCGTTCTTCGTATTCCAGCACCCGCGTCATGCGAACACGAGTTACTCCGTCCACATCATCCA
>CAMYKF010000100.1 GCA_947258905.1 uncultured Pirellulaceae bacterium
GCTTTACGATCCTGCATCATGGCCTCGATCGAAAGTGTATCGACGGCACCGGGAAATCGCTCGGCGGCTGTCTTGCTACCGATGATGACCGGCATCGCCATCCAGTTCTCGGCGAAATCGGCATAGACATCGATCATCCGCTCGGTTTCCTCGACGGCTTCTTCGCTGGTGGCGTGAACGGTGTGTCCTTCTTGCCAGAGGAATTCCGCGGTGCGCAAAAACATCCGCGTCCGCATTTCCCAACGGACGACGTTGCACCACTGATTGATCAGGATGGGCAAATCCCGATATGACTGCACCCATTTGGCAAACATGTGACCGATGATGGTTTCGCTGGTGGGTCGCACGATCAGGGGTTCATCCAGCGGTCCGGCGGGAACGAGTCCGCCATCGGGCCCGGGCTCCAGCCGGTGATGAGTGACGACCGCGCATTCCTTGGCAAAGCCTTCGACGTGTTCGGCTTCCTTCTCCAGAAAGCTTTTGGGGATGAACAGGGGGAAATAGGCGTTCTCGTGGCCAGTTGCCTTGAACTTGTCATCCAGGTCCCGCTGCATGTTCTCCCAGATGCCATAGCCCCAG
The DNA here is from genome assembly GCA_947258905.1 of uncultured Pirellulaceae bacterium. Taxonomy (GTDB): domain Bacteria; phylum Planctomycetota; class Planctomycetia; order Pirellulales; family Pirellulaceae; genus CAJQPP01. The sequence continues at coordinate 580 of CAMYKF010000100.1, forward strand.
GGCTTGATCACCATACAGCCGCGGACGGGCGATACCTCGGCCAGATCCGCCGCCTTGATGACTTCCTGGTACCACTCGGGATAGTCCTGTTCACGTGTGGGAGTAATTGCAGTCTTGGCCATGAGGTATTCCTGAATCGAGCTTAACGGGAGGCATTCTAGGGTTTGGGGTGCATTTCAAAAACAGGGAAGGCTTCACGCCCTTCTCCCTCGGGGAGAATCCCGGCGCGCCGGGAGCAGGCCGGATGAGGGCAAAACAGGCATCGGAACTGCGGCAGGAGGCAAACATCACGGCACAGCGACAAGGATCAACGTGATCCCGATGTGGTTGGGGGATGGCCCTCACCCGCCGCTACGCGGCGACCTCTCCCCGAGGGAGAGCTGACCCAACCGCACTCCGCCAAACCCTCGCGACGTCAGACTATACTGGATGGTTTCCGTTCCATCATCAGGACCCGCAACATGATCTCAGGTTCATATTCATTACTGCGGCAGATTTTTGTGTGCTGTGCCGGCACGCTTGGCATCTCGATCGTACTGGTTTCCTCCGCTTTCGCGCAACGCGACCAGCCCAAACCGCCGACGATCTTCTGGCCGGCCGACGTAGCCCACGACGAGTCGATCCCGAGTCCGAAAGAATTTCTGGGCTTTGAGGTTGGGCATCGGCACTTGCGACACGATCAGGTGGTCTCGTACCTGCAGGAACTGGCGCGGGTATCCGATCGCATCACGATCGAGGAGTATGCGAAAACTCACGGCGGGCGACCGTTGCTGCTGCTTACGATCACCTCGCCCGCCAACCACGCCCGACTGGATGAAATCCGCCAGCAACATCGCCGGTTAAGCCGACCCACTGCCAATCCGCAGGAGATTTCAGACGACATGCCGGTCGTGATGAACATGGGGTACGGTGTGCATGGCGACGAACCGAGTGCCACCAACACGGCGCCGCTGGTCGCGCATTATCTGGCCGCCGCACGTGGCGCGGAGATCGAAAGGATTCTGGACAACAGTGTGATTCTGCTGGATCCGGCGCTGAACCCCGACGGCTTTGATCGCTTTGCCCGCTGGGCCAACACGTTTCGCGGTACGGTTCCCAATGCCGATCCGGCGCATGTCGAACACAATCAAGGCTGGCCGCCGGGTCGCGTCAACTATTACTGGTTCGACCTGAATCGCGACTGGCTGCCGCTGCAGCATCCGGAAAGCCAGGGTCGCATGTCGTGGTATCACGCGTGGAAGCCCAATGTCGTGCTGGACTTTCACGAAATGGGCACCGACTCGACGTTTTTCTTCCAGCCGGGCGTCCCCGAACGCAAGAACCCGCTGACCCCCATCGAGAACGTCGAACTGACCCGGGAAATGGCCACTTACCACGCCAGAGATCTGGACCACCTGGGCTCGCTGTATTTTACGCAGGAAGTGTTTGACGATTTCTACATGGGCAAGGGCTCGACCTATCCTGACCTGCATGGTGCGGTTGGTATTCTGTTCGAGCAAGGCAGTTCACGAGGACACGTGCAGGAAAGCGCCAATGGTTTGCTGCAGTTTTCCGATACGATTCGCAACCAGTTCACGGCGTCGCTTTCCAGTTTGCGTGGCGCGTCGGCAATGCGTGAGAAGCTGCTGGGCTGGCAGCACGAATTCTATCGACGGTCGGTGGACGCGGCGGAAGCGCATCCGGTCAAGACCTACGTGTTCTCGCTTGCCAACAATCATTCCCGACTGCAGGCCTTTGCCGATATCCTGTTGCGTCACGACATTCGCTGTTACTGGGTGCCCGAAGACATGATGGCCGACGACCGTGTGATCAAGGCGGGCAGTCTGGTGGTGCCAGCCGAACAGCCCGAGTTTCGATTCTTGCGTTCGCTGGTCGAGCGTCGCAAGCAGTTCCGCGAAAGCGTGTTCTACGATGTCTCGGCCTGGACCCTTCCGCTGGCCTTCAACCTGCGACAGGTGAATCTCAAAGCCGACGTGCCGACTGGTGACCTGAAACGGGCTCGCATTGGCGCCCGGCAGGCGGCTGAATTGCCCGACAGCGATCAGCAACCGGTGGCGTGGTTTATGGAGTGGGGCGAGGATGCCGCGGTTCCCGTGTTGCAGGAATTGCTGGACGAAGAGATTCATGTGCGCGTGGCACTCAAACCCTTAAAAGCCCAAACCGGGGACGATGAATTTACAGCGTTCACCTACGGGACCATCGCAATTCCGCTGGGTGTGGCCCAAAACGAAAACAAGCAACGGGCAATCGCCCGCATCGTGCGTCGCGGTCAGGCCAAGGGCGTGCGGTTCCACCGCGTTTATTCCGGACTGGCGGCAGGCGGCATCGATCTGGGAAGCAACAACTTCCCGCGACTGGAAACACCGTCGGTGGCCATGCTGGTGGGCAGCGGCGTCAGTGCGTATCAGGCCGGTGCGGCGTGGCATCAAATGGACCATCGCATTGGTATGCCGGTGTCCCTGATTCACGTAAATCGCGCGGAACAAACCGACTGGTCACGCTATAGCACGGTGATCCTGGTGTCCGGCCGTTATCAGCTGTCACCCGGTGCCATCGAGGAATTGCAACGTTTTGTGCAACGAGGAGGCAGTTTGATTGCCGTCAGCGCCGCCATCTCGCTGGCTGCCGATCAGATCCTGCAATTGCCGGCGGCAGCCGAAGCGGGGACGGGCAGCGTCGTGGAAACCGTGGACGACAAGACGAATCCGGAAAACCAGGCGGCCCAATTTGCCGAGGCTCGTAAACTTGCGGCGTTGCAACTGGTCAGCGGTGCCATCTTCGCCACGCAAATTGACAAGACGCATCCTTTGCTGTTTGGATTTGAAGGGGATCAGCTGCCGGTATTCCGCAGCTCCACGCGTTTAATGCAGCCGGCCACGCCGCAAGTCTCCAACCCCGTGCGTTATCTCAAACCACCCCTGCTGGCCGGTTACGCTTCCGAGGAGAACCAGGAAAAGATTGGCGAGACAGCCGCCGTGGCCGTGCACCGCATGGGTTCCGGGCGTGTCATCATGCTGGCTGACGACCCCAATTTTCGCGCCTTTTGGCCCGCCACCAGCCGCATGTTTATGAACGCCATTTACTTTGGCCGGTTCACGAATGCTCCTGCGCCGCGGCGAGACGTCGAGATGCACTCTGAGGATTAGGTGCTTGTCACAGCCGATCGTGTCGGCATTGGACCCGGGCGAGACGGGATATTCACCGAAGCAGCGTCCACCGATTCCGATGCAACATTTTTTTGATTCCCGAAAAATTTTCTGTCACAGCTGCGCAGGTCGCGGGTACTGGTGGAAATTCCGCAACGTTTTGGGAGGACAAATATGTTGGCACTTAAATCGATTCTGACCTGCACCATGACCTTGCTGGCAACCGCCTGTTGTGGCGGTTGCGACGGGCATCCGGACCAGCAACAGATGCAGGGAACCTGGACGGTTCAGGATTGGGTGTGCGATACCGGCAATGGACCCTCGACTTTTGAACGAAATGTCGGCTGGGAATTCAGATTTGATGGTGATCAACTGACGATCAAGCAGTCGGCAGACTTTGAGCAAACGTGGACCGTCCAGCTGGATCCGTCCCAGTCACCCAAAACGATGCTTATCCGATCACAAATGGACTTTAATGAGGATGGCGAAATCGATCTGGACGCGACTCGCTATTGCGTCTACCGCTTTGACGAAGCAGATACGATTACGTTGATGTACGGCAGCATGCATACAAACGTTTCCCTGGATTCCGGGAAGGCCCAAAGCGAAGGTCTCGTTCCAACTGGATTCGTGCCTGACGCCCGAGCCAGCCTTGTCACCCTGAAGCGCGCAACGGATCGCTAGACTACACAGGCCCCTCTGTTAAACGGTGCCCGTTCCCTCCCTTCTTCCTCGGCGACAATCCCGAAGCGTCGGGAGAAAGGCGGATGCGCATCTAGCCCGGATATTTCACGTCAATATTTTTGGCGGTCTACAAGAAAAGCCTTTTGCTTTGTAAAACGTTGGTTCTCACACCTAAACGAACTACGAAAGCAAGAGGCTTTATCGTGGCAGAGTGTATCACAGAAACGATTGAGTTTTCAAGGATTGATGGCCGTCAAGTCACCGCCGATTTTGTTGGTGGTCGGTTGACCAGCGATGCGGGAATCCTGTTGCTTCGAGAAGTCGATCGCAAGATCGGGTTGATCGACGCCATCAACGATGCCATTGCTGACCCGCGCGACCCGGGGGCCATTACGCACGACCAGCGGACCATGTTGGCCCAGCGGATTTTTTCGATCGCATTGGGCTACGAAGATCTCAACGACCAGCAGGCGATGCGAACCGACGCGGCGCTGCAAGTGGCCGCCGGAGTCGAAGCCGAAGAAGACCGCCCGATGGCTTCTCCTTCGACACTCTGTCGGCTTGAAAACCGTGTCTTTCGCAAAACACTGGCAAGGCTTTCCAGGATTCTGGTCGACCAGTTTATCGCTTCGTACGACTCGCCGCCAAAAGAAATCACACTCGACTTTGACGCGACCGACGATCCGGTTCACGGCCAGCAGGAAGGCCGATTCTTTCACGGATACTATCGGCACTACTGCTTCCTGCCACTGTATGTGTTCTGCGGTAGCCAGCCGCTGGTGGCCTACCTTCGTCCCAGCAAGATCGATGGTGCCAGACACGCCAAAGCCATTGTTAAACTACTGGTCGAATATCTGCGTCAGCATTGGCCTGAGGTGAAGATCACGATTCGGGGCGACGGTGGTTTTTGCCGTTGGAAGCTGATGCGTTGGTGTGAAAAACACGGCGTTTTCTACTGTTTCGGAGCGTTTCGCAACCAGGTTCTCGAACGACATGCTGATCCCTTGATGCAGCAAGCCGAGGCAGAGTTTGAAAAGACCGGCCAGAAAGTTCGCTTGTTCGGCGAGACGAACTACGCGGCGAAAACGTGGGATCGAGAACGTCGCATCATCATCAAGTCGGAGCGACTGGAACCGGGGCTGAACACGCGGTTCGTCGTGACGAATCTTTCGCATCCGCCGCAACAGCTTTACGATGAAGTCTACGCCATGCGCGGCGACATGGAGAATCGCATCAAGGAACAACAGCTGATGTTGTTTGCGGACCGAACGAGTTGCCACCAGTTCCAGGCCAACCAGTTTCGGCTACTGCTTTCCACCTTTGGGTACGTGTTGCTCGATACACTTCGGAGGGATTATCTCAAAGGCACCGAGCTTGAAAAGGCTCAGTCCGATACGATCCGTCTCAAGCTCTTTAAAGTCGCAGCACGCGTTCGCGTCACGGTCCGGCGAGTCTGGTTTCACCTGGCGACCAGCTATCCCTACCGAGCGTTGTTCCGATCGCTCTCTTCCAGGCTTCTCCTGGACACCGGCTGACCCCAAAACAACCTGAACGGCGATTGACTCAGCTTGGGGGAAAGGGGGAGTTGTGCCTCGAATTCAACGAAAGCGCGAAATCCAACTCATTCTTCGGCTAACTCTCCCAACCCACGCTCAAACTTCACACCGATGAAATATCCGGGCTAGTATACCACGTCCTGGAGGCAACGCATTCCAATCCCCGCCGCCCACGACCCCTGTTCGACAGAAAAATTAAATCGTGTGCTCGTATTTCGGGAGAG
>CAMYKF010000101.1:0-11696 GCA_947258905.1 uncultured Pirellulaceae bacterium
CATCCAGATCGAAATCCTGGGCGACGGAGCCGCACGGAAACTGAAAGTTGCCTTTTAGGGCCGGCATACCTCTGGTCTTCGGATCTCCAATGTTCGTCCCGATCCTGGTCACAATTCCGCCCAGGAACCGGGACGTTAACGCACCGCCGGGGTGACGCAATCGCGGACTCCGCCTCTGATACTCGGCGAGTTGCCGATTTGCCGTTTCGGCTGCATAATGCGGGATTACACCCGGTGATCGCTCAGTGCCACTGGCTGCCCCCTTCCCGATACCCGCCAGGATGACGAAATGGCTGACGTGCTCGTCGAAAATGCGGAAGCACTTGCCGCAAGCAGATCTTCAAATATGGACCCACACAACCAAAAGATCCTCCAAACCGGCATCACCTTTGACGATGTGCTGATCCAGCCCCGCTACAGCGAGATTGTGCCCAGTGAGGTGGAAATCAAGACCCGGCTGACCAGCCGCATCGGGCTGAATATTCCTATCCTCAGCGCCCCCATGGATACAGTAACCGAAAGTGAACTGGCCATTGCCCTGGCCAAGGAAGGCGGATTGGGCGTTGTTCACAAGAACATGTCGATCGAGGCCCAGTGTGAGGAGGTGCGTCGCGTCAAACGCAGCGCCAATGGCATTATCGACGATCCAGTCACCCTGCCACCCGACGTACCCGTGATTCGAGCCCGGGAAATGATGGACCAGCATGACGTCTCAGGCGTGCCGATTGTGCTAGCTGATGGCACGCTGGTAGGCATTCTGACGCGACGCGATTTGCGTTTTCTTGAATCGGGTGACATCGCCATTTCCGAGGTGATGACCACCGATCCGTTGGTAACGGCTACGGGAAGAGTAACGCTTGCGGAAGCTGAGAAAATTTTAACGGCTAAAAAGGTGGAGAAACTTTTACTGGTTGACGAAAATAAGAAACTGAAGGGGCTGATTACGATCAAAGACATCGACATGATGAAGCGGTTCCCGGACGCTTGCAAAGACGAGCACGGGAGGCTGCGAGTCGGTGCGGCAGTTGGCGTCAATGATGCCGACCGCGTTGCCGCCCTCATCGATAACGACGTCGATATCCTGATCGTGGACAGCGCCCATGGTCATTCGCGAAATGTGATCGCGGCGATCAAGGCCATCAAGGCCAGCAGCGACATTGACGTCATCGCGGGCAATGTGGCGACCAGCGAAGGTTGCCAGGCCCTGATTGACGCCGGTGCCGATGCGGTCAAGGTCGGGATCGGTCCGGGTTCGATTTGCACGACGCGTGTGGTCAGCGGAATCGGTGTGCCGCAAATCACGGCGATTCACAATGCGGCCATGGTCGCTCGCAAACACAACATTCCAGTCATCGCTGATGGTGGTATTCGCTTTTCCGGCGATATCACCAAGGCCATTGTGGCCGGTGCCGACTGCGTGATGATCGGTGGTTTGCTGGCGGGTTTGGCCGAAAGTCCAGGTAGTACGATTCTGTACCAGGGTCGCACCTTCAAGGTGTACCGGGGCATGGGCTCGCTGGGCGCGATGGTCAAGGGTTCCAGCGAACGGTACCGACAGGCCAAAGGCACACAGGCGGACAAACTGGTCCCCGAGGGTGTCGAAGGCCGGGTTCCTTTCAAAGGTCCCCTGAGCGAGTTCATTTATCAGCTCGTGGGCGGTCTCAAGGCCGGCATGGGTTATTGCGGAACACGAACGATTCATGAATTGCGTACGGAAGCACAATTCATCCAGGTATCAGCGGCGAGTGTAAGAGAGAGTCACCCCCATGACATCGCCATTACGCAGGAAGCACCCAATTACAGCGTCGGCCAGCCGTCGCGTGACAAATCCTGACACCGCCCGCGGCGTACTCGCGCCGCTGGCAGCGCTCATGTTGATGGTGGCGCTGCCCAATCTGACTTTTGCCCAGCATGGAAAATTTGTGCGGCCCGCGCGGTTCGCTCCTCCCGTCCATGCCCAGCCGCTGCGGCAGCCACCTCGGCACGTGGCCCGCGCGCCCCGGCACCAGAACCAGTATCCGGTGCGTCAGGTCGCAGCAACCGGGCAATACATCGACCAGCAGGCCGAACAATGGCGAACACGAACTCAGGAAGTCGGTGACGACACGGCCCAATGGCTGCACTCGGTCGCCGATCAGGATCAATCCGGAATGCCCGCACTGACGCATCCCTCACCGCAGCAGCAAGCACCGGCTCAGCAACAGTGGTCGCTCAATGATACAACGCCCGTTCAGCAAATGCCGGCCCAGATTCAGCCTCCGCAGATGATGCAATCCCAACAAGCGGTGACTCAACAGTACGGAATGCCGGACACAGCCGTTCCCGACTTGCAATATTCCAACAGCGCACCGCACTCGATGCAGCAGGTGCAGCCTTATCTGAATCACGCCGCGCCGACCTATGCCGATCCATCCTGGGACCAGCCGGCACTGGATGAACCGAACTACGCCGGCGAAACCTTCGATGCGTTTTCCGACTCGCCGGACATCGATGCCGACAACTACCAGTCCATTCCTCAGGACAACAGTGTCCTGGTTCGCGACGACCCGCAGCTGAACTCCAATCGGTTGCGAGACATGCAAATGGAACCGCGGCAGATGCGTTCAGACGCAATTTCAAACCAGCAAAGAACACCTGTGGGCAACCGCCGTCGAGTTCCGGCCACGCTGACCCGGCAGGAAATTGGCGAAGATCCGATCGAGGCCCAGAGTCTCAAAACCTGCGACGATTACCGCGAGGAACTCCTGAACTCGCCGATCACCGATATTATCGTTGACATCTCACCATACGGGCCGTCGGCGGCTGCCCAGCAGTATCCGGCCGGCATGAATCGAACATGGACCGATTGCACCGGTCGCCCGTTGGCGACTGGAACGCTGACCGGATTGCGTGGCAGTTATGTGACCATCAACGATGACATGGGTCAATTGCGTCTGGTTCCGCTGTCGCTGCTGAGTGACGGCGATCTGGCCGTCGTCACCGAGTTCTGGGGATTGCCGACTGAATGCACGCTGGGATGCGATCCATTCCTGGGACGTCACTGGGCCTGCAACACCGTGTTGTGGAAAGCGTCGGCTCTGTGCCACAAGCCGCTGTATTTTGAGAACATCCAACTGGAGCGCTACGGTCATACGCACGGTCCTTTCCTGGAGCCGGTGTACAGTTCCGCTCACTTTTTCTGCAGCCTGTTCCTGTGGCCCTACAACGCGGGCATTCATCCTCCCAAAGAGTGTGTGTATGCTCTGGGCTATTACCGCCCCGGCGATTGTGCACCGTGGTTAAAGGATCCGATCCCGCTCAGTCTGGAAGGGGCCAAGAATCAGGCCATCGCCATCGGTGCTGCCGCAGCGATCATTCCCTAACCCACCCATGGCTGGCGGGGCCTCAAGTAACGAAGCCAGCCATCAAAAGCGCCAAGGGACGGACGGGCAATAAGAAGCCCCATCCATTTCCCTTGATTTAGCAAGCCTTAATTGTCTTGAGGGCGATTGGCTCGAACGGCCTCGGCAACTTGCCGCAGGTCGTTTCTTTTTGCGCTGCCGGTCATCCAGTCCTTGTCCAGCAAAGCTTGAGCCACGCCGATCGGCACCACGGCCAGGTCTACGGCTGGCCGATTGGCCACCCGGTTCTCCAGTTGTCTGTTCGGCAACCTTCACCGCCTCCTTACGCTGCCCGTATTGCAGCCGAAGCTCGACGAGCCGCTTCACGATCCATTGTTCACCTTCGTCCGATGAATACTGGTCCAGAGGTGTCAGGTGCTGTGTGGCTGCGTCAAGTCGCCGCGAGATGTCCTCGCTCCCGTCCTCGCTTGCATTGCCAGACACTGGCCCATTGGGAGCGCAAGAACCAGTTGCATTGCGCAGGTCGCCGCGACCAGAGCTGACTTGCCGGGCCAAAAACCTTTTACGGACTAACCCGTTCAAAACAAACCGGTTTCCGAGAGGGAATCGTTGCCTCATACCTGCACCTCCCAGTCTGCCCGTTTTGAGCAACCCAGGAAAATCTAGCAGTTTGCAAATGGGATTCAATGGATTGAGAGCGGCCAAAACCGTGTTTTGACTGGAACTAATGACCGCTGGCATCGTCAAAAGGGGTATGCTGACGGCGGGCATGTCGTGTCCGTCCGCTGTCCGCCCGCTGGGCTATCTCGCGGCAAAAAAACAACCAAAACGGTGGAGCTAACCGATGCACAAGACTATCTCCCTAAGCCTGTTGCTTGTCCTGATGTTTGCCTGCCAGACCGTGATGGGGCAGGGATTATTGATCCCCGAGCACCACGACGGCGACCGCTTTCACATGCCCCGCCATTGGCACCACCACCGCCGCCCACGTGTCCGTCCACGCCCGGTGGTCTCATGGAAAATCAAAAGCATTGAGATCAACTCGAAAATTGACGATCAGGTGGCCGTGACGCAGGTCTCGCAGACTTTCGTCAACACCGGCCAGCGCCAACTGGAAGCCTCCTTTGTATTCCCGCTGCCCTACGACGGCGCGGTGGACAGCATGACGTTTCTGGTTGACGGCACGGAGTACGAAGCCAAAATGTTGCCGGCCGACAAGGCCCGCGAAATCTACGAAGGCTACATGCGTCGCAACCAGGACCCGGCACTGCTGGAATGGATGGGGCAGGGCATGTTCAAGACCAGCGTGTTCCCGATTCCCGCCGGTGCCGAACGCACCGTGCAAATCCGCTACACGCAGTTGCTGCGGCAGGACGCCGGCGTCAACGACTTGCTGATTCCCATGTCGACCGCCAAGTACACCGACACGCCGATCGAAAAATTCACGCTGCGTGCCACGATCAACACCAGTGACAAGCTGAAAAGCGTTTACAGCCCCACCAGCGACATTCAGGTGGACCGCTCGGGCGACAACCTGGCTGTCGTCAAACTGGAAAAGAAAGATTTCATACCGGCCAGCGACGTGCGGGTCATGTTCACGACCGACAACGCGGCGGTCGGTGCCAACCTGATGAGTTACTGGCCCAAGCCGGATGAGAACGGCTACTTCACATTGCTGGTCACGCCGGACATCAAGGCAGCCGACGGCGAGCCTGCTCGCAAGACCGTCATCTTCGTGGTCGATCGCAGCGGCAGCATGAACGGCAAGAAAATCGAACAGGCACGCGAAGCCGCCAAGTTTGTGCTGAACAACCTGCGTGAAGGCGACTTGTTCAACATTGTCACCTACGCTTCGGACGTGGAAACGTTTGAACCGGAATTGCAAACTTACGATTCACAAACGCGGACCTCGGCATTGGGCTTCATCGAAAGTATCTTTGCCGGCGGCAGCACCAACATCGATGGAGCGTTGACCGAGACACTGGATATGATTGGCGAAGATGCCGGTCCGACCTACGTCGTGTTCCTGACCGACGGATTGCCGACCGCCGGCGAGACCAACGAGGGCAAAATCGCAGTCCATGCCCGGCAAAACAACAAACAGGACGCGCGGATCATCAGCTTTGGTGTAGGTTACGACGTCAACAGCCGCCTGCTGGACCGGCTCACTCGCGAAAACAATGGCCAAAGCCAGTATGTGCGGCCGGACGAAGATCTCGAGGAACATGTTAGCCGCCTGTACTCCAAGATCTCTGCTCCCGTGCTAACCGATGTCACCATCGATTACATGCTGAACAGCGAGGAACGGCTCGTGAACCGGGTCTATCCGTCGCATGACTTTGATTTGTTTGCCGGCCAGCAACTGGTGCTGGTTGGCCGCTACAAGCAGGGAGGTGACGCCAAATTGAAAATCACCGGCAAGGTAGGTGACGAGTCGCAATCTTTTGAATACGACGTGACGTTCGCCTCAGCATCCAGCGGCAGTCGTTACGCCTTTGCCGCTCGTCTGTGGGCCGCGCGACGCATCGGCGAAATCATCGACCTGATCGACCTGGAGGGCAAGAACCAGGAACTGATCGACGAACTGATTCGGCTTTCGGTCGAACACGGCATCGTGACCCCCTACACGTCCTATCTGGCCGATGATCAGGCACCCGTCAGCGACCTTGCTGACCTGGGCCGACAGCGTGAGATGGCTGGCGAATCACTGGAAATGCTGGACGAGGCCAGCGGTCAGACCGAATTCTACTTGCGTCGTAACAAACAGTCCTTCCGGATGGCCCAGAACGCACCGGCACCTTCGGGTGGAGGCGGGGGTTTGGACTGGGTGGCGGTCAGGCAGCCGACGGTCCACCCGTACGCGCGATCGAGGAAGTCGTGCGGATGGCCGGCAAGGAGACGGCCTACCTGCGAGGCACCCTGCTGGTGGCGTCCAACGCCGCTGACGTCGATCTGGAAAAGGACAAGGATCAGATCATCGAGATCGAGCGTTTCTCGACGGAGTACTTCGATTTGCTCAAGACCACTACGAAGCAGGAGAACATGCTGCTTGCCCTGCAGCAGGGCGGCGAAGAGATGATCGTCCGTCTGCAAGGCCGCATCTATCGGCTGAAGTAGCGACCCTAAGACAAAACGAAGGCCGCCTTGTGACTTGTCGTTGCACGGCGGCTTTTTTTTGCATCCGAAGATGGACCCTTCCCGGTCGCTACGCTCCCTTTCCTCCCTGGGAGGGAGGGTGACTTGCCGAGCGAAGGGCCTCGCTCGGCTACATTTGACGGTCTGTCAAACTGCGAACAGCAGCTTCCACGTTTTCCGCGGTTACCTTTGGCAATCCCCGGTGATTCGGGTCCTGCTTGTAGAGGATATGCATCTGGCCGATTTCATCATCGCATTGCTTCGCAAGTATGTAGTTGCCATGTGCAAGTTGTGACTGGCGTTTAAAGAACGCCTGGTTGATCGCGATACGCAGCCGTTTCTTTTCGCTGGACTCTGAAGAATCACCGAACATTCGCTTTTCGGTGGCAGCGTGATCGAGGATCTGAGTGGCTTGCCACGCCGGAAGATGCCCTCCACCAAAGCAATCCTTCGCCCGGTCGATGGCGGTCGTCACCGCCGTCTCGTCAAATTCCACTACGTGAATTCGCGCCAGATCGCGGCATGCCGCGTCAACGATCGAATGTTCGCTGGCGGAATCGGGTGCCGGCAAACGCACCATTGCAGCGATTCGAAAGGGTGTGGCCGGAAACGACAGCGTTTGCGCCAAGATTTGCTGACAGTCTTGCTGGATTCTCACACAACTGATTCTCACCCGGTATTCGAGCATGTAGTTAAAAAAAGGCCGCGAGCCTGCTCCGCTGCAATGCTGCGGTTAGCGGGCTGTTTCTTCGGGGATGATGCCCCGGACTACGGTAGACACTTGATCATTGATCGCTGGCGGCGCGATCATTTGGCGGACGTGTTGACTTTTGGCAACATCCCGGCAGGGCATTGTGCGGATCAGACGCTACATTGCTCCGCGCGGTCAACAACCGCAAAAACTTGCCATTTTGTCCCGGATTCTGCGGCTTTTTGACATAGGCTTGTTCACCAGGCCTCTTTCCTCCTACCTGCCCATAAAGCTGCCTGGCCACGAAGTCCGCGCACTATATGGAGCAGGTATGTCACGCCATTCGATCAATTCGTTCTTCTCTTGTCCCGTCAGCCGCCACAAGAGCCAGCTAAACTTCGAATCGCTCGAACAACGCCGCTTGCTGACAACAACCGGATTTGATTCGCTGGCTGATGTTGTATCCGATCCGCCCGTGGTCGCAGCAACTTCCTTGCAAGCACAAGGGATCTCTTCGCTCATCGTTGATCGCAATGGCGAATTGGTGGAAGTCGACCTGGGGGTCGGCATTTTGCAGCTGGTTGCCGGTGATGAGATTCGCGTCGCTGAAATCGGCTTTGTTTCTCCCGAAACCAGCGGTGTTTTTGCGATTGAAGGATACATCAACAAGCTCCAGAACGCTTCATCGGCCAGCGTCATTGATTATGCAGATGGACGATTTTCAGCTCGTGACGCAAACGCTGACGCAACCGGGGGCGACGGAACCATTGCCGGAATGAGCGATTCGTGGGTCGTGGAAACCGCTTGGGATCGATTGACGATTAACTTAATGCACTACACGGAAACCGGAGTCAGCGTGGCCGACCTGTTGGTTGTCAAGCTGCAAGTCGGGCAGCCGGATTTCGAGTTCGACACTGGCTCGCTGGACCGAATCAGTGATCAGTTGATTCGCGTGGGAGATGAGGTCGAGATTTCCGGAACCTGGCAAAACACACTGGATGGCGTGTTCCACAACTACGCTGAAGTCGACGTCTATCACAGTTCGGACATGAACACCATCGTCTGGGCTGGATCGACCTCGGGTGCTGTAGGTGCCGACAATACGGTTTCCGGTGTTTTTACGAATCGCGTCGCTGACGATGCATTCGCTGAACTGTGGACACCGGAACAATCTGGCAAGTATGTGCTGAAATATTATGTCGATCCCGAAGGTGTCGTGGCGGAGGCGAATGAGAGTAATAACGAATACCAGGTTTCTGTGATGGTCGAAGCAAGACCGGCCCCGCAGGCTCTCGATGACCATTTCGCTACTGACCTGAACCGGATGGATGTTCTGGCCAATGACGTCGGTGGCGATCCCGATCATGAAATGTCGATCGCGGAGTTTTCGCAGCCCGACCACGGCACGGTCGTGCTGAATGAAGACGGCACGCTGGGATACGAGGCCGATTCCGGATTCACGGGGACGGATCAGTTCAAGTACACGGTCCGCGAGGGTGATCAGTTCAGCGAAACGGCTCTGGTTTCCGTCGAGGTCGCCGACTCATTCCACGTACCGGAAAACGTCGACACGCTGGAAGACACGCCGTTTGAACTGGGGATCGCGACCAGCCATCCCTCAGTCGTGATTTTTGGAATCCCGGACGGCGCCGAACTCAGTGCTGGACGACAGACGTCTTTAGGCGCGGCTTTTGTCACACGAAACCAGCTGCCCGGTCTGCAGATGACGCCGCCTGCGAATTCCGATGCGGATTTTCAGTTGACCGTGGTGCCGGTGACCCGTCACGGTATCGATCGGTCACAGGCCCTGACACTGAACGTTGCGATTACACCGGTCATCGATGGTGGTGAACTGGAGATCAAGGACGTTCAGGTTGTGACCGGCAAAAAAGTCAATTTGCCAGCCGATTTGACGGTGATGGATGAGGATGGATCAGAAAATCATGTGATCAAGGTGAGCGGCTTGCCGGAATTCATGAACTTGTCGAAAGGAGAGTTTGACGGATCGACCTGGACCTTGCAGCCGTCCGATCTGGAAAGACTGAAAATCCTCTCCAGCCGTGCCAGTGACGTTTCCGACTGGGATCGTTATTCGAGCAAATACGTGCACAAGGCTTTTGAGGTCACATGGGAACTGCAATCGACAGAAGCCGATAGCGAGGAAATCCGCTCGGTCAGCGGCAGCTTTGTTGTGGATGCCCTGCAGAAATCCAGGAAATAGCGAAGACAACACTGCGGCGGGTCAATCGAAAGATGGCCCACACCGGCCCTGCGGGCAGCCTCTTCCCGAGCAAGGGGCAAATTTTGGAACGGAATCCACCGGAAGGCGTCATAATGGGCAACAATCAATTTGAAGTGCCTTGCCGGAGCGTCATCTGTGAAAATTTCCCGCTGCCGTTTTGATTCGGTGTCGCTCGTAGTCTTTGTACTGACTGTGGCCATGATGCCCGGGCTGGCTGCGACGGCCCAGCAATTGGGGGTAGATGACAACGGAGAGTTTGACCCCACGATCGTGTGCACCCGGCATGGCTACTTTTGGCACAATCAGATGGTGACGTGGGATGAAATCGTCGACGCCTTTCGCGAGCAACGCGACGAGGGGCCTGTGCAACCGCGATTTTGTCAAACCAACGGTTTCCACGAGGAAGAAAAGCACGAACCATTGTCTCAACGGATCATGGAGGTGTACCGCGAGTTGATGGAACCGGCTGGATTAAGCTACCAATCGATCTCGCCACGCGGCGGCCGCTATTGGGACAGCCTGCGTTCGGCGGATGATCTGGAACCCGCCGACAACGATGTCACGGGAGTCGTCCTGTGCGATGGCCAACCGGTGGCCGGCACGCAAGTGGTTATTTTGCCTGCTACCGAAGACTATGCCCGTTTGGCAGTGCAACTGAACGATGGCAAGTTGGTGGAGCCGCTTAACGAACATCAATCGACATGCGACGAACAGGGCCAGTTTCGTTTCAATCCACTCGACGACGAGTTTTTTCTGGCTGCCGTGCATCCAGAGGGTTTTGCACTGGTTGGCAGCAGTGTTAATGAAGATTCCTGCCAGATCGAATTGCAACCGTGGGGAACATTAGATGTCACGGCCGCTGACGACGCAGGTGAGCTGAATGCTTCTTTTGTTTCGGCGATCAGTCTCGACGGCGAGGAGTTAAGCTTTTCGGTGCGTCACTCTGAGTTCGGAGAGGATCCCCTCATAATTACCTTGCCACCGGGCACCGTGACGACTCGTTATTCCATCCAGACCGGTGATTCACGAATCAGTGTTCCAGCTGCCTCGTTCGAGTTGGCTGCCGATGAATCGAAGGACGTGGTACTCGAAGGACCGAGTGCAAGTGATGTTGAAACACGAGCTGCCATCATTCGGGCACTCCTCGAGGAAGCACGTCGGGACGGTGGACGCTGACGGCCGTCCGTTGCTGTTAACGGGCTCTCCCGGAGCCACAGCTGGGTACGCCTCAGCCGCCGCCGGGCAGGGGATCGCATACACCGGCATCGTTGCTGGTGCCGGCTGCCGGGCTGGAAATGACGCTAAGCTTTTTCGTCAGCTGTTCGCTATGGCATTCCGGGCAATCGGGCTGCTTGTCGCCGAAAACGAGCAGTTCAAATTCCTTGTGACAATCGTTGCAGATGTACTCGTAGAGTGGCATGGCGGAATGAGATTACTTCAGGTCGATTCGTTATTTGGTATGTTCACTATGATATCCCGATATCGGCGTAGCGGAAATCATTGTTGAGCGAAAAAGCCCGTTTCACGGTCCAAAGTCTTGCGAGGATCTCGTGAGAGATTCGAAAAACGCTGCCAATTACACATCGCCGGCGTCACGGCTGCCAACAGGAGATGAGATCGAAGTCATGAAGCCCAACGTATTAACCCGCCAGCAGGTCCGCCAATTCGATCAGGTGGCGATCGAACAATTCGGTATGAACTCGCTGGTCCTGATGGAAAATGCAGCGCGCGGTGCCACGGACGTGCTGTGTGCGGAAGCGGGCGGACGGCCGGGCAAGTGCGTGATATTCTGCGGGCCCGGCAACAACGGCGGTGACGGGCTGGTCATGGCACGGCATCTGCACCTGCGGGACTGGAGCGTGCAGGTGGTGGTGCTGGCCAATTTGCAGAATTTATCCCAGGATTCCACCGCGAATCTGCGAATACTGCAACAGACAGCCGTGCCGGTATTGGAGAGCCCCCGGCCCAATGACCCTCGTCTGGAGACTTTGCTTGACGGGGCAGACTGGATTGTGGACGCCATCCTGGGGACGGGCGCGAAATTGCCTTTGCGACCGCCGCTGGACGAATGGCTGCCATGGTTGAATGACCAGCCGGCCCGTCGGCTGGCGATGGATATCCCCACAGGTCTGGATTGCGATACGGATCAGGCAAGCCCTGCCGCCTTTAAGGCCAACCTGACGGTAAGCTTTGTGGCTGGCAAGCCAATCATGCAGACACCGACTGGAAAACGTTTTTGCGGTAGCATTAAAATAGTTGATATCGGTGCCCCGCCCCGCCATATTGG
>CAMYKF010000101.1:11708-15054 GCA_947258905.1 uncultured Pirellulaceae bacterium
TTGTCGGCACGCTGGTCGAGTATGTCGTGCACCGGCTGATGCATGCGCGGATTTTTCTGTACAAGATCCACGCCCAACACCATCAGCTGGGTGAAGGGCAGGGATGGCTGCTGGAATTCAAGGATTATTTCGTGCCATCACTGCCGGTGCTGATCATTGGAGGCGTGCTGTTTTACTGGCTGGTATCGCCAGCGGCCGGCATCAGTTTCGCTGCAGGCTGTTTCCTGTATGCGTCCGCAGCGGCCTATGCCCATCAAGTCCAGCATGAGAATCCGGACCTGTGTTTCTGGCTGCCGCGGCCCGTGCATCACCTGCACCACAACGGCAAGATGTGGCACCACAATTTCGGTATTCTTGTCGATTTCTGGGATCGTGTGTTCGGCACGTACAAAAAAGTGGAATACAACCGGGAACGCAAACGCTATCCGGTCAGCAGCTATTTCCGCATCAAGTGGTTTTGAGCGGGCCGGAGCGTGGCATGGTTTTTGTCAAATCTCTCACGAGATTTGCTACGGCCTCCAGCCTTCAGCCTCGTCAATCATGCCGTTTTGCTTTCGGCGGAACCGCGGACTTCGACACCCGCCGGATCCTTCCACTTCATGGCCCGTCGCAGGGGCTCGATGCGGAGCACGATTTGCCCGTTCTGAAAGATGCGAACGGTTCCGCTGGATTCGCTGATGACCACCGCAATCGCTTTGGTGTTTTTGCTGATCGCCGCTCCGGCATAGTGGCGTGTGCCCAAGCCGGATGTCATGGTTAGTTCGACGGGGTTGGTGTCGATGATTCGGCAGGAAGCCTCTACGGTTCCATCGGCAGACACCACGAAAGCGCCATCCATTTGCGCGATCTCCTTGATGCTTTCCCGCACACGATGGTCGAACAGGCTGCGATGCCGGCGCGAGTAGCCCTTGACCGGATCGAAGCCGGATGGCTGGCTTTGTTCGAGCACCTTGCGATGGTCGCCCACAATTACCATGGAGCCGACCGGTTTGCCTTCGCGGCCCTCGCGTCCGATCTCCACGGCCAGATCCACGACCACCTTGAGAGTATCCAGGGGAACCTTGGTTTCCAGCCGTTGCAGGTCGCGAGCCGTCAGTCGCCCCAGCCGCTCGTTCAGCTTGAACACGCTGATCGTATCCAGAGCTTCCTGGTCAAAACCACTATACACCGCCACCACGGTGGCTCCGGGGCGGATCATTTCGTGTGCGACGGCATCCAGCAACGCCTGACTGAGGATTTCATTGACCGTTGCTTCCGGAATCTCGACCAGCAGAGTCAACAGGCCATGCTCCTCGGCCACGTTCAACAGTTCGGCCGAAGTGCTGACGATGACCGTCTTGGCCTTGCCACATTTTCGCTTGAGCTTGTCCCAGTCCGTTTCGGTCTCCAGAAACAGAACCAGAGCGTCGGCTTGGGACGACGCAACCAGATTCAAAGCAGCTCCGACGAATGCTGCAAAGATATCGGAGAATTTAGCGATCACTGCGACGGCACATCATGACGGTCAGAGTTTTGCGGAGGGGACTCTGAGAATTTAATGTATTCCCGCAAAACCTCAAGCCACTGGGCCGGGCATATCGGTTCGACCGATCCGGCGGTTAACGAAAAAACCGTTCCTCTTGCTCGGGAGTGGTTTGCGCGGAACGGGATTCCCGCGTACCGGAAAGAAACTTTTGCCACGCCTGGATATCGCGACCGTGGTTCTCGCCGGTCACGGCCGCCAGGGACTCGGCCGCCCGCAATTGCATGGCGGGATTGGGATCGTCAATCACAGTGGCCAGAGCGGAGGTTACCTGCGATCCCGAGAATTGACCGAGAGCCGATGCGGCTCCAATACGCACGTTGGTGTCGGCGTCGTCTCGCAGCATTTGTATCAGCATTTGCTGAGCTACTTCGCCCCCGCGCTTTTCCCAAGCTCTGAGTGCCGCCATCCGCACCTCAACCTCTCGGTCCCGGGAAGCGATCTGCAGGGCGTTTTGCGCCGTCTCGGTCGGCAACTCGGCCAGCAATCGCGTCGCCTCGATCCTCAAAAGCAAAATCGGATCTTTGGCGACGACGTCGGCCAGGTACTGGCTGGCTTCTTCCTGTTTGGCCGTTCCAGCCGCCAGGGCGTTGTCCACCATTTCGTGAAAGCTGTCGCGTTTGGCAAACAGGGTGGCCGCAATCTGTTCTTCACTGGCCCATTGTTGCCGGGCCCACGGCGACAAATATCCGGTTTTCCACAGCGGACCTTCGGCACAGCCAGCCAATGAAACCACGATGCAGACGACGGTCAAAAGGAGGACGTAACGAGAACTCATCGGCAGGTGCCTTCCGGGGACAGCGATTTCGCGGCCAGCTCCGCGTTCAGGAAATTCAAGGCCGGGAGATTATCAACATCAGCGGAGGCCAGACAGGCCAGTTTGTTTCCGCTAGCGGCCAACCCGCGCAAAACAAAAGCCGCGATAAAACGCGGCTTGTTTTTTGCCTGGTTTGCAGTTCTCCGCCCGGTCAGACGGTGGTCTCCTCGGCCGAACTGGCCGGAGCCTCCAGACGCTTGGGCGTGGGCGGGCCACTGCGGCCATTGGTTCCCGGTTTGTCGTCGTCGTAGTACTTGCCGGCACCATAGCCGTAACCATAACCGTAACCATAGCCGTAACCGCTGTACGAGTAACCGGAGCGGTAGGCACCGTAGCTGTACTGGCTGCCGTATCCGGACTGGACACCAACGCCGTTGACGACCAGGCCGACAATATTGGCTCCGATGCTGCCCAGCACTTCGGCGGCACGTTCAGCACTGATCTTGACGTTTTTCTTGATCCGCAGGGTCAGCACGACGCCATCGACACGAGCCGCAATCGGGCAGGGGTCGGTAACGGCCAGCACCGGCGGCGTATCAATGATCACGAAGTCAAACTTCTCACGCATTTCGTTGATCAGCTGCTTCACACGCGGCGACGTCGTCAATTCGGCAGGGTTGGCCGGCTTGGTGCCGCAAGGAATGATCGACAGGCCTTCGACTTCCTCGCAAGTGTAGACACAGTCTTCCCATTGCGATTGGCCAGCCAACGTGGTGGCAAAGCCTTCGTTGGTTTTGATGCCAAACATGTGATGGATCGTGGGCCGCCGCATGTCGCCATCGACCAGCAAGACCCGTTTGCCCGATTGTGCAATCGAGACTGCCATGTTGCTGGCCACGGTTGATTTACCGTCGCCCGGCGTCGGACTGGTCACCTGAATCACCGAGTGCTGTTTGCCTTGCGTATTGAAGTACAACGCGGTACGCACGGCACGGAATGCCTCGGACGTCTGTGACTTGGGCCGGTGATACGTGCAGACGACCGGATCAATCAGCGAATCGTCGGTT
>CAMYKF010000102.1 GCA_947258905.1 uncultured Pirellulaceae bacterium
TTTCGTGAGGAAACAAATCCTGCCATCCAGGCAATTCAGCCCCCGGCCGACGGTGAGGAAATGATCTGGATCGACATTCAAGGACTGGGCGATGAAGCCTTGTTGCGACAGGTCGCGGAGCCATTCGGCATTCACCCGCTGGCGCTGGAAGACATCGTCAATATCCCCCAAAGACCCAAGTGCGAGGAATACGGGGACCAATTGCTGATCGTCGTCAAGGAGATTCACGGCGACAATCCACGCGAATTGGAAATGCATCAGGTCAGCATTGTACTGGGGCCGCGTTACATTCTGACGTTTCAGCAGAGCCACTTCGATCTGTTTGCTCCGATCCGCCAGCGCCTGCAACCAGCCGAGGCCCGTTTGCGAAATCATGGCACCGACTACCTCGCGTATGTCGCGATCGATACGGTCATCGACAACTATTATTCAAGACTCGATATGCTGGGTGATTGTCTGGAACGCTGGGAGGAACAGGCGGTTTCAGAACCGACTCCGGTCCTGCTGCAGGAACTGAACCTGATCAAAAACCGGGTAGCCGATTTGCGACGTGGCCTGCGACCGCAAATCCAGGCGTTGCAGGGTCTGGCCCGGGAACAGCATTCGGCAGTCAGTCAGGAAGTGCAGCTTTTCTTGCGTGATCCTTCCGATCACTGCGTGCAGACGATGGAAGTGCTCGAAATGTACCGGGAGATGATCAGCAATCTGCTAAATACCTATCTGACCGCGGTCAGTCAGCATACCAATGACATTATGAAAATCCTCACGATCATCTCCAGTGTATTTGTACCTCTGACGTTCATTGCCGGCATCTATGGAATGAACTTCGAGCACATGCCGGAACTTGGCAATCGCTGGG
Organism: uncultured Pirellulaceae bacterium; assembly: GCA_947258905.1. Classification (GTDB taxonomy): domain Bacteria; phylum Planctomycetota; class Planctomycetia; order Pirellulales; family Pirellulaceae; genus CAJQPP01. The sequence continues at coordinate 860 of CAMYKF010000102.1, forward strand.
CGTACCCTTTTGTCTGGATGACCATGATCCTGGTAGCGGGCGGGATGCTGCACTACTTTTACCGCAAACGCTGGATTGGAGTTGGCGGAATGGTTTCGGCTGTCCCCGAGGGAGTGCAGCAGACGGAACCTCCACCATTGACGAGGGATGATCGGCCGGCTCCGTTGCCGAACAGCCATGAAATATCACCAAACCAATCGACGCGTCGGGCTGGCTGAGCGCTTGACACGATTGCGTTTGCATTTCATGCAGAACGTGCTCTCTTGCGCGTGGGAGGTCAACTACTCAGACTGAGAATTTTTCTTGCGAGCAACTATTTATCAGCCCCGACGTTCACGTCGGGTAACACCGAACGCCAATAAATCGCTCCCCGCCCGCCGCTCTGCGGCGGGCGGGGAGCGAACTATTTCCTGTCCCATATATCCCGAGCTAAAGCTCGGGCCTAATAACGGATTTGCCAAGGATTGCTCTCATCGGATTCGACCAATAGTGCTCAGTTGAATAGTTAAATCCTTCTTCTTCGTGGCGATGTGCACCCGCCTGCCGGTCATTTACAATGCCGTCAGGCAGGACCCGACACGCATTCTGTAAATACGGCCAATTCACCGATGAACCGATGGCTTTGCACAATGACACTGGCTTTTGGGGTAATCCTTGGCAGTGGCTGCCAGCAGGCCGAGCTGGAACAGATGCGGGCCGAGGCCCTGGCGGCTCAGGCAAGGCTGGAAGCGGCCCGCGCGGAACTTGAAGTTATGCAGGCACTTGCCACGCCACCGCGGCAGCTGGTGCATATCGTGTGGTTCAAAATTAATCCCGATCTCACCACCGAGCAGGATGCAGCCTTCATTGTCGAACTCAGGAAACTGGACGAAATCCCGCAAGTCAACAACCTCGAGATCGGTCGCTTTCAGGACCTCGGAGACACCCGCGCGATGTCGGAACTGGATATCATCATGCAAATGGGTTTCGATTCGGAAGAGGATTACCGGACCTACCAGGATCACCCGATCCATGTGCAGCTGAAAGCTGACATCGGCGAGTATCTGTCCGGCCCGCCAGTGACCTACGATTACTGGACGGAAGAGGAGTAGTCGAAGGTCGAAAGTCGAAAGTCGAAAGTCGAAAGTGGCAAACGGCGAACTGAGCCGAAGGCGCTAGCCTCGGGTTTCTCGGAAAAAAAATCGCTTGCAAGACCCGACGCTAGCGCGTTCGGCTCAGTTATTGGAACTACTGATTTTGCAATTTGCAATTTGCAGTCTTCATTTTGCATTGGCGACTACGGCTCTTTGGACCTTGGACCTGCGACTTGTGACCTGAATCACGCTGCCCGCAGCGATTCGATCAGCGGGGCCTGAAACACGCTGCGCGCGGCCAGCCAGCTGGTTAGCAAGCCGACCACGGCAATGAAGACAAACATGCCCAGCAACGCGCCCCAGGGCACCGACGCGTTTCCAAACCAGTAATGCGGCAGCGTCGTGACCAGCGCCGCGCCAATGCCAATCAGCAATCCGGCGACCAGCAACCAGGCATTTTCGATCAGGATCATGCGGGCCAGTTGACTGCGGGTAAAGCCCACCGCCCTCATCAGTCCCAGTTCCCGGCGTCGTTCCATTACGCTGCGCAACTGCACGGCCGCCAGACCGAATGTGCCCAGTAACAGACCGAGCGCTCCCAGACTCTGGAAGGTGCTGAGATACGTGTTCTGGACGGCCAGAAAACCGGACAGCAAACGCTCGGTCGGAGTGGCATCAAATCCCTGATCCGCCAGCGCATCCGACAGTTTGTTGACTTCCGACGGTTTCTCCAGATCCATCAGAAAATAACGGTACCCACTGATATCCGGAAACAACCTGGTGAAGTTGTCTTCGGAAATCAGCAGGCTGCCTTGCAGCACCGAGTTATCCAGCAGGCCGACCAGGCGAAACTTGACGGACTCGCCCGTATCGTAGTCCACGGTGAACACGGTGCCTGGTACGTAGATTTTCAGACTGTACCAGGCCGTATTCTTGTCAATGATTACGGGGATGGCGTCGTCAACGGGCGGTTGCTCCAGCCATTCCCAGGGATTTTCCGCCGACGTCATGGTGAAAGAGAATTTGTTGCGCTCTTCCAGTGCGGAATTTCGCAGATCTGCCAGACGAGTCACACCTAAAACGCGTGGCTGTGATGACTGGTATGGATTGTTGCAGCTGGCGTCCTCGCCGGATTTGTAACGGAACGGAACGATCACGTTTTCAGGATCTAGCGTTTCACCGCGAAGTACCTGGCGTTGCCCTTCAGGCGTATTCAGGTCGGCGAACACCGGCTGGCTGGTTGTCGCCACGTAATTGAAACCGCCGGTGCCCTTGTCGGTGGGCGACAAACGAAAGGCACTAATGGCGACGATCAAAAAGCTGGCGACGGCCACCAGTCCGATCGTCAGCGTACTGCGGAGCGGATTGCGACTGGCATTGGTGCGCGACAGTCGCTGAAGACTCAACAGTCCGCGACTGTTTCGTCCGCCTTCACTGCGTAACGCTCGATACACCCATACCAAAGCGGCCAGCAGAACCAGAAACCCGGAAGTCATGAAGGCACCGGCCTGGGAGTCTCCGGCCAGCACGGTGGCAGCCAGGATACCCAGCGACACCGCGACAATCAGGCACAAGATCACGATGGGCCGGGAAAAGCGCACCATCCACGATTGCTTGTCTTTGGAAGTGGATTCGATTTGACCCGCCAGCAGACTGCGAACACTTTGCCGCCGTGCAGCCCGCAGCGACCAGTTGATGGTCACGACACAAATCACCAGGCCCAGCACCAGGCCCAGCGGCAGCGTCCACCAGTTGATATGCATGTACAGAAACGGCGTGGCGACGCCGGCAAACAACCACGTCCGCAAGCTCCACAACATGACCGCCGCATAACCGACGCCCAGCAGAATGCCCAGCAACGCGCCCGCCAGGCACACGCCCAGCATTTCCTGCAGCCACAATCGACCCGCGTGTTTTTGTGTGAAACCCACAGCCAGCAACGTCCCCAGTTCGTCGGCCCGACGCTGCAAGCCTAATCGAAACAGCAAGGACACCAGCGCCAATGCTGCGCCGATCACAAACATGCTGAGTCCCAGGAACAACGCGTCAAAGGGAGTCGCGCCGGCCGAAGCACGTAAGCCGTTGAATTTGATCGGCACAATCTCCATACCCGGCAAGCGACCATCGGTGCGGAACTGTTCCAGCAGGGAAGCGGCGATGGATCGTTCATCGCGTTGGTCGGCGGGAATGCGAAACGATGTGGTGCTGCCAAATCGACTGCTCCATAGCCGACGGCCAGTGTCCAGAGAAACAAACGCCTTGGGCGTGGTGCGGTAATAACTCCAGTAATCGTCGTCCTGACGACGGATGTTGGGAGTGTCAAAGGGCAAGTCCCAGCTATCGATGGACTCGGCGTCGGTCAAGCCCGGCACGGTGGGAGTCATCCACGGGTCGTTGGCCAGTGTGGGACGCTGATTGTAATCCGGAGGCACGGGCTCGCTGCGCCGTCCGCGCGCGACACGCCATTGTCCGGCTGGCTCGATCACAGCCACAATATCAGCCACGCGGAACTCTGCCGTCTGGTCGACTTCGTCGCCGTGAGTCGTTTCCGGCTCGAAGTAAGTGATGCGAACCATGTCGCCAATCGCGAGTTGCTGGTCATCGGCTACCCACTGGTTAATTGCGATTTCGTTATCCGCCAGTGGTGCGACCGTGTTGCCGGTAACCGAAGGCAGCGGCAGTCTGGCCAGGTCCAGGGCCGTGACCATCGAAAACGGAACGCCCGGTTCATCGCTATCCAATGGCGCGATATCGTTGGCCAGGTAAGTGAACAACTCGATGGCTTCAGGAAATACGCGACGCACCGAGGCCACCGCCTCATCAGGGATCACCAGCCGGTCGGACGACAGGCTGAAATAATCAAAAACCGTATCGCCGTCGAACTCCTGCGTTACCCTGATAACGTTGAGCCCTAGATCCTCAAGCGTCGGCTGCAGGCTGGCGGTCAGGGCTGCCGTTTGCTCCGGTGTGACGGCGGACCGCGCGGATTTGCCGGCCAGCAAAATCATGTTCGCCTGTTCGCGGGACTGTTTGTATTGCAGCAACCCATCGGTCAGCGCATCCTGCACAGCGCCGATCGGCAGATAAACGTTGCGTGGCGGTACCTGAGTGGGATGCAGGCCGAATCGTCCCAGGCTGCGGGCGGATATGATCTTCACCACGCGCAAGTCGACGATGCGGTCCACCAGATCGTCCTTGCTGCCCAGCGAACTGTCAGACGGCAGTAGTTTCTGTTTGGGAATGCCGACCGTCAGCCTGACGTCGCCGCTTTGCAATTGCCCTGTATTGATGCCCAGATCATCGGCGACGACTTCATTAATGATGACTTCGTCATCGGCCAGCTCGGGAATGCCAGCCAGCTCGCTGTCGCCGAATTGCCAGAAGTCGGCGTGGATGCCCAGCACGTTGACGCCGCCCAGATTCTTTGTCGACTCCGATTGGCTTCGCTGGGCCGTCCCGTTGGGAAACAGAATAACCGGTGTGGCATCGGAGAAGTGCTGTTGAAAGACATCGTTGTTCGTGATTTCGTCAGCCAGCGCTTCGCGAAAGAATCCCTGGGCGACCAGCAGCGCGTCGACGCGGCCAAGTCGATCGAGGGTCAATTCGCGGAGACTGCCACGCATGCTGTCGCCGACAATCAAGGCACCCGTCAGCACTGCGGTGGCGGCGGCGACACCCAGCGCGATGGCCAGGTTGACACGTCGATGGTGCCACAGACTCCTGGTCGCAATCAGCAGATCGGGGTGCATGTGTTTCTTTTTTTCCAATAGCTGTCGTGACTACTCGTGCAGGGTCAAATCTTTCACGCGATTTGCTACGGGATATCGACCAGTTTCCCCTGTTCCAGTCGCATTTGCCGGCCGAAGGCACCGGCCAGTTCATCATTGTGCGTAACGCAAACCAGCGTGATGTTGTCCTGCTCCTGCAAATCCAGCAGCAGTCGCCCGATCGCCTCGGCGTTAACGCGATCAAGACTTCCGGTCGGTTCGTCGGCCAGCAGAATGGCGGGCCGGTTAAGCAGTGCGCGGGCAACCGCCACCCGCTGTCGTTCGCCGCCTGACAACTGGGCAGGCCGATGTTCCAGCCGGTCGCCCAGACCAACGCGTTCCAGCAGTTCCCGGGCTCGTGTCGCAGCTGTGTCGTTGGGTTTGCCGCTGGCCACCGACGGGATCACGACGTTTTCGTACGCCGACAATTGTGGCAACAGATGATGTTCCTGGAACAC
>CAMYKF010000103.1 GCA_947258905.1 uncultured Pirellulaceae bacterium
GAGGCGCAAGGTTGCCATTAAATTCCCGCGTCGCGACCGTGTGTCGCCAAAAATCAAGAGCTTTTTGGAAGAAGGCCGATCTGTCGCCCGGCTTGATCATCCTTCGATTGTCAGGCTCTATAACATCGAGGAAACCGACGATGGTCTTCCGTTTGCCGTGATGGAATATGTGGAAGGTCCGACATTACAGGAGGTCCTCCAGACCAAAGGTCTTTTGTTTTCCCGTGCAATCAGGTTCTTGATTCAAATCGCCGATGCGCTTGAATACGCGCACCGGCAAACCATGATCCATCGGGATCTGAAACCATCCAACGTCATCATTACTCAGGATGAGCAAGTCGCCAAGTTGATGGATTTCGGGTTGGCGTTGCATGACCTGACACCCGAAGAGAGTCTGACTCAGGACCCCGAAGGCACTCCTCCCTATATGTCGCCAGAACAGATACGCGGAGAAAACCATCGTTTGGACGGGCGTTCAGACATCTGGAGCCTGGGCGTCATGATGTACATCATGCTGACGGGGAGAAGACCATTCCGGGGCAAAAACAACCGGGAACTTGTCGAAGCGATTTGTTTCAGTGAGCCACGGCCACTGCGGAGGATCAACAAGCAGATTCCAGACGAATTTGAACGCATTTGTCTGAAGTGTCTCGAAAAGCTGATGGGAGCCAGGTATCAAACCGTTACCCAGCTGCTGGAGGACCTGAGGAACTTCGACTCGGAATGGCAATCGGCGGTCCGGCAGGATCCGGAGATAAGTTCGAGTGGCCTTTTGCCGTTGGCAGGTTCCAGACAAGTCCCCCACTCGTCCAGTCATCAATCGGCGACCGGAACGCAGGTTTCCCGGTTTGGGGAAACGCAACCAGTCAAGGTCGTACCAAAGGGATTGCGATCGTTCGATGGCCAGGACGCCGAATTTTTTGTCGATCTTTTGCCTGGGCCTCAGGACCGATTTGGCATACCGGATTCCCTGCGTTTTTGGCTGAGCCGTATCAGCGACGATTCCATGGACCCCTTGACCGTGGGCATGGTGTTCGGGCCCTCCGGCTGCGGCAAAAGCTCGTTTGTCAAAGCCGGTCTTATTCCCCTTCTCCCCAATACCATCAAGACGATTTATCTCGAGGCGACACCCCATGACACCGTACCACGACTGCTCAGCCGGCTGGCTCAGGTAGCACCCAACGCCGTCCAGGAGGGAACCCAATTGGCCCCGGCGCTGCGTTGTATACGGCGTGGTCACATGATGTCCGCCACCAAACTGTTGATCGTCATTGATCAATTTGAGCAGTGGCTGCACAACAACACCGATCTTGCCAAACAAGAGCTGGTTGATGGCCTCCGCCAATGCGACGGCGAGAAATTGTGTTGTTTGTTACTGGTTCGCGACGACTTTTGGATGTCGGCCACCCAGTTTATGGCGCAACTGGATTTGAAAGTGCAGGAAGGCGTCAACGCGATGGGAGTTCCCCTGTTCGACCGACGTCACGCGCGAAAAGTTCTGGCGGCTTATGGTCGCGCATTTCACGCCGTTGACGAGGAGCTTTCGGCAAGCCAATCAGAATTTATTTCTGATGCGGTCGCCGAAATTGCCGAGAACGGGAAAATCATACCCATTCATCTGGCGTTGTTTGCACAGATGACAGATTCTGATTCCTGGAATGTCGCTCAATTGAAAAAACTGGGTGGCTGGCACGGCATCAGTGTGAATTTCCTGGAATCGATTTTTTCGGATAAGCGCCGCGCCCGTTACGAACCCGCCTGTCGAGCCATCTTGCAACAGCTCCTGCCGGATGCTGCCTCGGATATCAAGGGAACAAACAAATCGCTTGACGCATTGGCCCGCGCCACCGGACACCCTGTAGAAGGGGCGGCGCTACGTGACGCCGTCGATTTGCTGGACCGTGAAATGCGAATCATCACGCCGGTCGAATCCGATGATGGCGGCACTAATGAACTGAATTACCAGCTGGCTCACGACTACCTGGTTCAGCCAATTCGGACCTGGCTCACCCAAAAAGAACGGGAGACGTGGCAGGGCCGGGCCAGAATGCGTCTGAATGAGCTGGAACATCATTGGCAAGTCAAGCATGAGAATCGTTTTTTGCCGAGCCCCTTCGGATTTATACCGATCTTGTTCGGTGTGGATCGCAAAACCTTAACCGGGAATCAGCGAAAATTCCTCAGCCGCGCGTCCTGGTACTATGGAATTCGTGTTGCCATCGTGGTGATCGTGATGGCCGGGCTGGTGTGGGCAATCCAGTCCTACCGGAAATCAGCCAATTATCAACTGGCTTCTGACAAGTTTGAATCGTTGCTGGTGGCAACTCCAGCCGAGGTAGCCGCCCGTCTGGAGTTGCTGGAACCATTTGGCCAGGAGACAGTTTCCAGTTTAATCGCAGCCCGATCCACAGATCCGGAAACACGTGAACGGCTTCACACGCTGTTTGCCCAGTCTCATTTCGGCCGCCTGGCGGATATTCCGCTGGCGGAAATCGTAGCGTCAATTGGAACGGCTGAATTTGGCGAATGCGCCAACTTTGTTGCTGCGCTGCGGCCCCTGGTTGATAGCCCGCGTGACGCAGAAATGTCAGAGGCCATCCAGGATCAATTTGATGCGGACGACTCGGCTGCCTTGCAATCCAGGGTGGCCGTTGTGGCCTTGCATCTTGGAGACGATTCCCTGGCATCCCGAATTCTGGACTTTCGACCCGACCCGGACACGCGAGAACAATTGATTGAACAGTATCCCGATTGGCATGGTCGACTGGATCAGGCCATTAAAATACTTGAAGTGTCAGATGATGCCGCCCTGGTCAGCGGTCTGTTCAAATCGCTGGGCCAGATCCCCCGATACAGGCTTTCCAATGAACAGTACACGGCACTGGGGCGTGTAGCCAATAAATACTATCAATCGGCGTTGACCCCCGGCGCGCATTCGGCAGCCTGCTGGGTGATGAACCGGCTGGAAATACCCTTTCAAACAACCAGGCTGAGGGCACCCAACGACAGTTGGTTCATCAAGCAATTCAGTGAATCAGAGGAGATAGCCTTTTTGAAGGTCGAGCCTCAAATCGTACCGGTGGGATCCGGATTGAATGAAGCCGACGTCAAATTGTTCAGTGTCACCCCACACGACGTCTTGCTGGACCACGGGTTCTACATGTCAGCCCGCGAAGTACGAGCTTCGCTGTTTTTTCGTTTCATTCGCACGCTCCCCGAAGATCATCCAACCCGGAAATTCTTCGAGGAACATCCCATTAATGATTTAATCGACCACAATCTGCCTGTCGTCAACGTAACATGGATCGAGGCGGTCCACTTTTGTAATTGGCTGAGTGCAGAAGATGGCCGAACGCCCAGCTACGAATTGAACGAGGAAGCATCGATGTGGGAGCCGGTCGATTCTGCCAACGGCTACCGGCTGCCCACCAATCTGGAATGGGATGCTGCCAATCGAACAGGGACGAAAACGAAATTTTTCTTTGGCGACACGACGGCGAGGATGAATCGTTACGCGATTGTTGGAAATCATCAATTTCCATTCGAAAAGATTGCGGTCGGTCTTCGTGGTCAAAAAATGCCTAACGACAACGGCTTTTGGGACATGATGGGTAATGCGAGCGAATGGTGTCAGGATCAGCATTTCCAGCGGTTTGATATTTTTCGCCGATCGACACGCGGGGGCCATGCCATGGCCTCCACCCGGTTTCTGTCGTCGGGAAGTGCTTTCGAGGAAGCCGTTCAAAGCAGATTGCTGGAAATCGGGATTCGACTTGTTTTGGACAATGAATAATCAATCAGACTTGCAGCATAGAGGTTCCGATGGCCAAGACGAAATACAGGAAACAAAGCAAGAAACAGTCGCAAGACTACGAAAAAATCGTGGAGAAGTATCGTGACTTTATCCTCGACAAACAGGGCGTTGTCAGCTTTGGGGTTGGATTTAAATACGTTGACGGTCAACGCACCGATACGATTTGCCTGCTCGTTTACGTTGACAATAAACAGGAAGTGGAGCGGAAAAACCTCATTCCAGCCAAGATCGAGGGCGTTCCGACCGACGTGATCGAGGTGGAACCTGCTGACGAGGAGCCTCTGCCCCTGTCGAATCAGGTCCCTGCCGTTGACCAGGTGCCCGCACCGTCTGCCGAAGTCATGGCCATGCAACAGGCGATTCCCGCACCGTCTGCCGAAGTCATGGCCTCCGTGGAACCGCTTCCCGCACCGTCTGCTGAAATCACGGCCGCCGACCAACAGCCCAGCCAGGAAGACGTGCGATTTGAACATCGAAGGTACGAGCCGATTATCGCAGGTGTGTCCATTCACAATCCCCAAACCGGGGTCGACCATGTTGGCGCCCTGGGCGCCATCGTCTTCGATAAAAACACCGACGAACCTTTAGGTTTGTCGGTTGCGCATGCCATTGGCAATCAAGGAGGACATCCGCTCGACGAAGGCAAGTTTGCCCGCATAGGCGACCCGGTCAATCAACCGCCGCAACCACAAGACCCGAATAATGAGATCGGCACGCTACTCGACTTCGACATCGACTTCGATGTGGCAATTTTTAAATTTAACGACAAACGACGATTTGCGCCAAAAATGAAAGGGCGCCATAACGACGAGTTTGATGTCAACGAACCGATCAAGGCCCGAGTCGGGATGATCGTCGAATGTCCGGCGCGTTCGACTTGCGCGACAGGTACCGTACTGGCGATTATGACCGACTCCGTCCCCGGTCGTCAGAATGGCCGTTCAAAGTACGTCAAATCGGTTTATATTCAGTTCGACAAGAGCTCATTGAGGACACAGGGCGGCGATTCCGGCGCCGTTTGGGTAGAAAGCAAATCGAAACGGCCAATCGGTCTGCATCGGGGCCGGCAAGGATGGAGATTTCCGCATGGCCACAGTGATACTGTGGCGATGGCCACATCCATGCAGCAAATTGTCGATTGGCATCCCTTCCGATTCAGACCGACGAAAGCCAGCCTGCTGCGGCCCGAACTATCCGCTTACGAGACATGTTTTGTCGAGCTGAAATCCGGTTTTGTGGCCTTTTGTTGGCAGCCTGAAACCCGCTCGCTCATCATCAAGAAGTTTGATCGCAATCTCAAGTCAAACGACGAGTTGACGGTCGACATCCATCCGAAACCGAAAACTGGCGTTGCTGTCGCACGAATTGGCGACCAAATACACGCCGTTTGGCGGGGACCGAAAAACAGGGTTCATTGCGCAAATTTTGCGACAAAGAACTTAAGTGTGGACAAGCCCAAAAAGTTGAAATTCGAAACCCTCCAGCGGCCGGCGCTGGTCAGTTTCAAAAATCAACTGGTGATGGCCTACACGGACGCGGATCGGAAGCTCGTCCATGTCGCGTGGAGCCACGATGGCAAAAACTGGCGAAACTCCGATCGATTTGAAATTGCGAATACCAAAACCAGGCACGGTCCCGCTCTGCTGGCGCTCCGCGACAAAATTATCTTGTGCTGGGTAAACAAGTCGGACAATCGGATTATGCTTGCACATCTCAATCCAGCCGGTAGATCTTTCAGGGTCTATTACCGCAAACTCAGGCTCCAAACGGACGGCATTCCGGCACTGGCCTCGGGACGCGGCAAGTTGTTCCTGGCCTACACCACGCTGAAGGGCACCATGCGTGTTTTGGAAGGTAGTGATCCCTATCACTGGTTTTGGTCGTGGCAAACCCGGTCAACCGATTCGAGCCTCAACAAATCCAACCCATCCATGTTGGTTGTTGACGGCGAACTCATCTGTCTGAGACCAGATGAAGTTCCCTCATCCCAACGAGCGACCAAAAAAAATGACCCAACACAGGTTGGGCCAGGTGCGCCTTAAGATCGCGTTCTGCATTTTGGGCTTATTGCATGATTGGCGGCGGCAGGCAGGAGGGTCTTGACCCGGTGTAAACCGGCCCCCCATTGCATTGGATCCGTATGCCTTGGCAAAACGACATACAGTTTTGCAGATCACCGCCACAATATTGGTTGCATTGGTTTCGGCAATCTACGTATTGTGCCTGGCAATCCTCCCTGACCGGAAGACCAGTTCTGGGGTCGATGGGGATGCCGATAGTCGGGTTTCCATAATTCGGTCCGCCGTATCCGCCATAGTAAGGCTGCGGGCAACAGGGTTGCG
>CAMYKF010000104.1:0-5512 GCA_947258905.1 uncultured Pirellulaceae bacterium
TTATTGAATTTTGGCTACAAGATGCCCGGACACTGACCAGCGTCCTTTGACGCAAGTCAGCTTTCATATAAATATCCAGCGAAATCAGGGCATAAGATCATTCGTTTTTTTTCGTCGATTGTTAGCGACCTGTCAAGGCAATACCGCTCCTCATTCTCCGTTGCCGACGTCCGTGAAGCCGGAACGCCCTCCAGCGTACCTCAGCCACCACGTCAAATCATTTCGTCACCTGTTGTGCGCGTCCCTCAAACGCATGTCAATCCCGTCATCAATGCATGGTTGACTGCTCCCGAATGGCAGCCAACTCAATCACCCATGCCTCAAGGCAACCTGGTGATGTCGCGCAATAACTGATGGGCAATTGAGAACGATGAAGATTCTGGCTGCACCAAACAACGCCGACGAACCGACGATCGTCTTGGCTTGGGACATGATGCAACTTGCAATCCAGGCCATCAAGAAAAAGCAGTTGTCGGCGACAATGATTTAGGCTGATTTAACAGGATTTGCTCGGCGAGAAAGTCGCAAAAAAACGATGTTTTTGAAGTGTCCGATGGGCCAGGATTGTTTTTCGAAACCGGTGCCTTAAGCCGCGGCGGATCCTGATCGCCAGAGAAAGTTAGAGGCCTATCGGCAACTCCCGGGCTCGCAAATCAACGGCGGCGCCGATAATCGCCGCCGGAACCCGGATTGTGCCCCCGCTCCCGACACGCCCGCCGTGCTGTTCTGAATCACCAGGTCGTTTAACGTCAGGCTGGACTGGGTGCTGCGAATCGTACCGCCTCGCCGGCCTTCGTGAACCGGTCTCTCCAGTACACTGCCGTTCTGGATGGTCAGATCCTCAAGGGTCAAATTCGACTGGCCCATCAGGTGAAACGCTCGATCAAGCTCTTTGGCATCAATCACAGTCGCGCCGGCAGCAATACCGCGAATCGTCAGCGAATGTCCGGAATCTGAAGACACATCAAAGTCGCCCGTCAGCCCGAGGTCTTCATCAATCCCGGCGATCTGGATTTCGTAAATGGCGGCCGACAATTCAATCTGGTCATCCTGGCCATTGGAATTGGCGGCGATAATGGCTTCACGCAGGGACAACAGTCCGTCATCGGCATTAATCACATCCTCGGGCGTGGTGACCGTGAATGTCGCCAGGACCCGCCGCGGCTCCAGCATCTTAAAACAAAGCGGTTCGGGCCAACGGTGGTGTTTCTTGACTGTCGCTGCAAAAAGTCCCTTTGCAAGACGGCCCGGCGACGCGCGGATTTGGGCCTGATTGGAATCGTTGTCGCTGGCAGTTTCAACGGTTTATCGCCTCCCGGTCCGCGCTTTTCAACGCACTTGGCCAGGCAAAAACCCGGCAACATTAAGGGTAAGTTCCTACCCCTAAACAGATTACTTGCCAGTTGCTGTGAAAATAGTCAAATTAGGGCCTATTGCATCTTGCGCAGCTTGCCATTCAAGTTGTCCAAAATGTGAACGGAACAGAGGCACGGCGAATCACGCGATCAGGCGGACGTGATGCAGGAGGGGCGACCTGTCGCTGAGGCATCGCGTCAGATGCAAGTTCACAGTTTAAGGAGAAGCACCATGGAATCGGGATTCAACATTGCAGGTCTGGGATCGGATAGCGGGCAGCCAAACTTCCTGGCATCGCGACGCTTTGACTATTACGTCGACGGAGCTCTGGGAAGCGACAGCAATAATGGCTCGATTCACAGCCCGTTTCGCACCATTCAGCGTGCGGTCAACGCGGCGGACGAATCCAACAACCCGGGCGAAAACAACGTCTACATCAACCCGGGAAGGTATTTTGAGAACGTGTTCATCAGCGATGAGGATCTGGTGCGATTAATCGGACGAACACACAATCCCTACGACGTGGTGATCGACGGCGATGGCACCGCCCCCATCGATATCGAAGGCGGCCACGTTGAACTCAAGTACCTGCGCACCACCGATGGATTCAACGGGATCGTCGGAGAGAACATGTACCGGCTGGACCTGCATCACGTCGTGTCCAATTTCAATGAAGACGACGGACTGGATGTTGAGAACACCAACAAGGTGTACGTCAGTCACAGCAAGTTCGAGAAAAATGGCGATGACGGTGTGGACATCTACGAGGTCAACAAGTTTCACGCGACCCACTCGTACTTCGACAACAATGAACAGGGTCTGCAACTGTTCGACGTTGGCCGTGCCGAAGTCCTGTACAGCAAGGCACGATATAACCGGGACGACGGCTTTGACGTGGATGGCGGGCATAATGTTCGCGTCATTGGCAGTTACTTCCTGGACAACAATGACGACGGGGCGGATATCGACAACGTCAACTATTCCTGGTTCGAGGCTACGCATTTCAAGGACAATGGCGAGAACGGGCTGGAAGGTTTTGAGAACCGAATGGTGTTTCTGATCGGATCGATTTCCGTAAGAAACGGTGATCTCGCCGATGACGGCACTCAAGTACTGCAGCAAGTCGACGACTCGGAGATTTTCCGCGGCAATGGCGTGGCACTGCAAACCACCGATTACGTCAAGGTCTCCGGCGGTGCGTACTCGGACAACGTGCACGACGGCATTTTGATGGAACTGGTTAACTACGCAGACCTCTACGGCGTGGGTGCCATGTCCAATGGCGATGATGGCGTGGATGCATTCGGGTTTGGACGCGTGGCGGTCCGCAACGGTGTGTTTAGCGAAAACAACGATGACGGTCTCGACTTCCAGGGAGAGGTCGCAGTCAATGGCGGTGGAAGCGACCTGCAGGCGTTGACCACTGGTAACGGTGACGGCGAGAAAGTCGATATCGTCGGCGGTCTGTATTGGGACAATGGCAGCCAGGGTATCGAAATCGACAATGTTGACAATGTGTACATGGCGGCCGTCAACGCCCAGCGAAACGGCGTCGACGGGGTCGATGTGGATTTCGCCGAAAAAACGATGGTGGCCAACTCCTATTCTGCATGGAATGGAGACGATGGCTTCAGCTTTGACAACATCGGCATGGTGCATGTGCATCACGTGACCGCCAAGCACAATGACGAGGACGGCATGGATGTGGACGTGGCCGGCACCGTGAACGTCTCAGGCGGCTTGTTCTGGTACAACGGGGAGGATGGACTGGACCTCGACGGGGACCAGCTGGACCCCCTGATCGGCGAGATCAACCAGGTCAACATCTGGCACACCAGTGCTTCGCACAACGGCTACAACGGACTTTCACTTTTCAATGTCAACTACGCCTGGGTTACTGGCGGTTCGTTCCTGCACAACCAGCGCAACGGTTTGCGATTTGTGGATACTAACAATGTGTGGGTCAAGGATGCCGTAGCCACACACAATCGTCGAAACGGGCTGTATGTCGAGGGAATTGAAGTGTTCGAACCCCTGGCCGAAAGCTCGGGTCAGGGCCAGCCGATGGTTCGCATCATCCGGGGCAGTTACAACCACAATTACGAGGATGGACTTCACATGATCAGCGTGGGTGGCGTCTGGCTGAATCACGTTAACGCCATTGCCAACAGGGACGACGGACTATTTGTAGCCGGTGCGAACTTCGTAAACCGCAATGGCGGCACGTACGTCGCCAACGGGAATCGCAACATCTACATTGATCTGTACTAGATTGTCGACGATCAATGACTGGCGGTTGCCGGGTCCTCGGGGGAAGGGCCCGGTGCCGCATTTTTTTTGCGTTTCGGCCATTCGGGAGGGACTCGGCAAGGCTGCGCCGCTGGCTACAATTAAGGTGATTGACTTCACGCCTCATTCAACACGAGCCGCTGTGCGCCCCGCGAAACCCCCTGACGGCAAATGCCCCCATGATGCCGCGCGTGACGAGTGCAATCTCGTCTGCAAATACAACTTTTTTGAATCCGGCGACCTGTCGATCAATTCGTGGGAATTGAAGTGTCTGGATTGCGGTCTGCGACAAACCATCGCCTACCGCTCGGACGATGAGGACGAGGAAAAGCCGGAAGAAAGAAATCCCAAACAGTGTCCGTTCTGCCAACTCTGTGATTTGACTCCGGGACAAAATCCCTGTCAGGTGTGAGAGATGAGGGGTCAGCCAGCTAACCTTGGCATGCCGCGTGCTGAATGTCATATTGGTAAATGAATCGACAACAGCAGGTGGTAATGTGTCAAATGCAAGAACCAGTCAGGAAATCTTCGAACGCGAGTTTCTTGAGTTGCGCTCCAAATTGCTGGAACTGGCAGCGTCCTTTGATCGCATGCAACGCGGTCCCGGGGAACCGGACCAGCGAGCCCGGCTAGTCGCGCTGGGGCTGGATATTCTCCGTGATGACAATGGTGACAAGGCGGCACGCATCCAGGTGCTGTTTTCACGTGAGTATTCGCCGGATTGGCGAGTCGAATTCGGAATCTAGATAACAACTGTTACTTTAACCTGGGGATAACTTTAACTTATTGAGATTCAGTCCATCAGGTTAATGTTGAAGTCAAGGTTCAAGTTGATGACAGCCAATCGTTTAGCTCATTCTGCAACCTAAACGTAAACTGAAACCTGAACCTAAACGACAATTCATTCGTGCTCGTTTAAGTTCAGGTTTACGTTTAGGTTCAAGTTCGGAAGATGCCATGTACTACATTGATCCTCACATTCACATGGTTTCCCGCACGACCGATGATTACGAAACGTTGGCGAGAATGGGCTGTGTGGCGCTTAGCGAGCCGGCATTCTGGGCCGGCTTTGACCGTAGCAGTGCGGATGGATTTCGCGATTATTTTCGGCAGCTGACCGAAGTCGAACCGGCCCGGGCGGCGCAATTCGGCATCCAGCATTACACGTGGCTGTGCATCAACGCCAAGGAAGCGGAAAACGTGGAATTGTCACGCGAAGTGATCGCGATGATTCCGGAATTCATTAATTGTCCCAACGTGCTCGGTATCGGCGAGATCGGGCTAAACAAGAACACGCCCAACGAAGCCACCGTGTTCATGGATCACCTGGACCTGGCGGCGCGACTGGGGCAGCTGATTCTGATCCATACGCCACACCTCGAAGACAAGCTGCAGGGCACGCGCATGATCCTTGACATGCTGCAATCCGACAGTCGGCTGCAGCCCGAACGTATCCTGGTCGATCACGTGGAAGAACATACTATCAAGCATGTGCTGGACGGCGGATTCTGGGCCGGCATGACCTTGTATCCGGTTACCAAATGCACACCGCAACGCGCCGCCGACATGATCGAGATTTACGGCACCGAGCGTCTATGCGTCAATTCAGCAGGCGACTGGGGCCCCAGCAAGCCCACCGCCGTTCCGGATTTCATGATCGAGTTGCGTCGCCGCGGCCACAGCGAGTCTGTGATCCGGCAAGTGGTTTACGACAATCCGCTGACCTTCTTTCGACAGAGCGCCAATTTCCAGTTTCGCGAGCCGCTGGATCTGGACACGGCCCTGGCATAACCGTAGCGGGCATCCGTTCGGTAATCGGCCGCCCCAGTCGGCACCTGCGGGGTTCCACGGTAGGCTTGGCCGATTT
>CAMYKF010000104.1:5564-11714 GCA_947258905.1 uncultured Pirellulaceae bacterium
TGCACTGCTGGACGAGCCAGCAGTGGCACCTGGCACCTGGCCAAAGCGTTTTACACCGTAGTGAACGCGTTTTGCGTTCCCGACAGATTAAGGGGCGTTATCCGTTGTCTGCATCGCGAACGTTCTTGTTGTCCTGGTAAAGAGCCAGTCGTTCGCGGCAGACTTCCTTTTTGCTTTCCGGCGCCAGTTCCAGTGCCTTTTCCTGGTGCTTGACGGCATCGGCGAAGTTGCCGGTTTCGGCGCAGGCGGCGGCCAGCGTATCGACATGATTCCAAACGGTCCAATTGGTTGCCTCGCAGGCGGTGGTAGCCAGCTGGACGGCGGTATCGCCATCCCGGTACTTACCGTCCTCGCAAGTTGCCAGAAACCAGGCTTTGCCGTTGAGCGCCTCCGGATTGGATTCAGCCAGTTCGAGGGCCATGTTGAAATCGGCCAGGGCGCGGGGGTAGTCTTTCTTGCCCAGGTAAGCGTTGCCGCGATTGGTGTAGGCCAGTGGTGAGCTCTTCTCCAGTCGAATGGCCACCGTGAGATCGTCAATGGCCGAAGCAAAATCTTCCTGATCGATATGCACGACTCCCCGATTGCTATAGGCCTTGGCAAATCGCGAATCGATGTCGAGTGCCTTGGCGAAATCAGCGAGAGCTTCCTCGCTGCGGTCGAACTTGTAGCGAATCCAGCCGCGGTTGTTGTAGGCGTCTGCGGATTCGGGGTTCAGCCGGAGCGCTTCGCTGGCATTGTCCTCGGCACTGGTCAGATCGCCGCGACCGAGAAAAACATTGCTGCGACCAATATAGGCTTCGGGCAAAAACTGATTCAGTTCCAGGGCCTTGTCATAATCCTGCATGGCCTGATCCGGTTTGCCCAGAGCATGCCGTGACACCGCCCGGTTCACATACCAGGCAGCCACGTTGTCACGCAACTCAATGGCTTCGTTATAGTCGCCAACCGCTCGTTCGAAGTCTCCGACGGCGTAGTAGCACAAACCGCGATTGTTAAATGCGTTGGCGTATTTGGGGGCCAGCTGGATCGCCTTGTTAAGATCACCAATCGCCAGTTCGACCTGGTTTTGACGCATGAACACCATAGCCCGGTTATTCCAGAAATTGGCCCGGTTCGGGTTCAGTCGCACCGCTCGATCCATGTCGCGTAACGCCTTGGGCAAGTCGCCTTTTTCCAGGTGGATCATGCCCCGTGTCATCCACGCATCGTAATCCCGTTCGTTGCTGCGGATACGCCGGGAAAACAGCTTCATGGCCGAATCGAGCGAAATCACATTCCGCAGAGGCAACCAGCCCTCGACTCCCTCGACCGCACACCATTTGCCCTCCTTATCGGCGAGCCGATGGATTCCGCCGGCATATACCTGGCCGACCTCCTCATCCCTGATTTTGGTGGCGTAGTCGATCGTGACGACAACCATTTCACCAACCTGTTGGCCCGATGCCGGCTGGATGGCAAATACAAGGTTTCCGCAGATGACGCAGGCGGCAATCAGGAAGATCTTCATTCGATACATGGATACGTATTCAGGTTAGGGATCGGTGGACGGGTAACCAATTGGCGAGATGCAAAGCATGGCGAGAAGCAGGCCGGAAAGGCAACTTTCAGGTTATCCAGAATGGCGCGAATTGGAAACCGTCGGAATCCGAATTCCGGGGGTGGGACGGGTCAGGAGTCCCGCCAACTACCTGTTGTATGAGGTGGTCCGGGAGTGGGACGGGTCGGGAGACGCGCCCACAACGAGGAGTGGGGGGGTGGGACGGGTCAGGAGACCCGCCCGCAACGTGCAGAGGCTCCATCATTTGCCGATACAAAAGCGGGAGAATACCCGGTCCAGAATATCGTCAGTAAACACCTTGCCAGTGGTGACGGCCAGTTCATCCAGCACATTGCGGAGAGCGGCTGCCACGATTTCCTCTCCCGCGCCGGACCGCTGGTAGTCGGCGGCCATTGTCAGTTCCTCGCGGGCGCGGGACAGACTTTCAAAGCACCGCACGGCGGTCGACGCAACGATCAGTGAACTGGCCGATCCGGCTGCATCCAGTCGCTGCGCGATCGCTCCGCGCAGCTGGTCCAGGCCGGTGCCGGACAGGCTGGACAGCGTTACCACGTTCGGGTGATTCCAAACCTGCGGCAAATCGGACTTGGTGCGTACCGCCAGCAACCGTTCATCGCCGGACAACTCGTTGAGCTGTTGCCGATCCCAGGCATCCAGGGGCCGCGACCCGTCCAGACAGAGAACCTTCAAGTGCGCGTGTCGAATGACCTGGTCGGCCTGGTATTCCGCCTGTTGCTGGATGTGGCTGGCCCCGGTTCCCGTCAGGGATTCAGTGGATTCGCGCAGCGTTCCGGCCGTATCAATCAGCTCAATGGCGTAACCGCTGATTTCCGTTTCGCAAATCAGGTAATCGCGAGTCGTCCCGGGAATATCGGAAACGAGAGCCGCGGATCTCCCGGCCAGTACGTTTTGCAGACAGCTCTTGCCCGCATTGGGCCTGCCCAGCAGCACGACGCGTCGACGGACCGAGCTGACATGACGCTGGTCAATTCGATCGATGATCCGCCCGAGTTCCTGACGGGCCGCTTCAATCGATTGCAGGACTTGCTCACCTGCAATGAACTCAATGTCCTCCTCGACGAAGTCCAGCCCGGCCTCGATGTGGGCCAGCGTTTCCAGCAAGTCATCCTGCAGCTGCGTCAACGGACCGCTCAGCCCGCCGGACAGCTGCCGCAACGCGACATCCATTTCCTGTTCACTCTGTGAATCGATCACACCCAGAACCGCTTCGGCCCGCGTCAGGTCAATGCGTCCGGCCAGAAAGGCCCGCATCGTGAACTCGCCCGGTTGTGCCTGACGGACACCGAACTGCCCGAGCGTGCGCACGACTTCATCCAGCACGGCAGGGGAACCGCAGCAATGAATTTCTGCCGACCGTTGCCGCGTGTAACTTGCCGTGGTCGGCCAGTAATGCAGAAGGACCGGCAGGGTGTCGATGGCTGCAGCGATGCGCAGCTGGCCAGCCAGCACGACCGGTCGCCGCTGTAGCGACCATTCCCGGCCTTCGTCACTGATGAAGCAGTGCCCCAACGCCTGGTCAATGTCCGGTCCGCTTAGCCGCACCACGCCGCGCACGGCGGGTCCGGGCGGGCTGGCGATTGCCGCGATCGAATCATTGACGTCAAAGGCCGACATGGCTGAATCCGAAAGCGAAGCGCCCGATTACTTGCGATCGCGCAACTTGCGTTTTCTCGCCTTGTCACGACGCCGCCGTTCTTCCAGCTGCTCCGAACTTCGCAAGGGCAGGGAAACCGCTTCGTCAACCGCCGAGCGACCCCTGAATACGGACTTCTTGCCAGAATCCATGTTCTCCAGTTTGGATTTGTCCAGTTCAGGCTTGGGCAAGGCCTTGCGTTCGATAATGCCCCAAATGCTGGAGGCAATGAAATAGATACACAACCCGGAAGCCACCTTGAAAAAAATGAAGCCGAAAAACAGCATCATGAACTTCATCATTTTCTGGGCCATCCGCGACTGGTCGTCGGTGGCTGGCGGCATGAACATCTTTTGCTGCACAAGCATGAATCCGATGGCGATCACCGGCAGCAAATTGAAGAACGGTCCCAGAAATCCGGTTTCGCTGGCCAGGAAAGCCGGCATCCAGTCGGCCCAGTAAAACAGTTTGTCCGGACCGGCGAGATTGGAACACCAGCTCAAACCGGGGATCAAGGGCGCATCACGCAGGGCGATGTCGACACTGAGGCCCCGGTACAGGCCAAGAAAGATCGGCAGCTGCAAAAACATCAGCAAACAACCGCCCAGCGGGTTGTAATTGTATTTGGCGAACAGTTCGCGCTGGGCCTGAATCCGCTTTTCCGGATTGTCCTTGTACTTTTCGGCAAGTTCCTTGATATCCGGTGACAGATGCTGCATCATCTGCGCGTTCAGCGCCGCCTTGCGACTGATCGGCACCATGCACATGCGCACAATCACCGTCAGCATGATAATTGCCAGGCCATAGCTCCAGCTAAACGTGAGTTTGTACAACCAGTGCAACAGCCAGACCAGCGGCTTGGAGAACATCGCGAACCAGCCGAACGTCCGCGTATCCTGCAATCCATAGGTCTGCAGCACGCCTGGTTCCTTGGGGCCGGCAAAGATACGGAAGGATTCACGATAGGCCGTGTCGGGACTGGTTTCGTCCCATGGCTGCAACTCCAGCGGGTTGGAAAAGATCACAAAGCTGACGTCGGTCGTGCGACGGCGTCGTGATTTGTTGTCATCCAGGGCCGACGCCGTCAGCCCGAATGAGCTAAAGCAGGAGTAGTCCTCATTCTCGGGCAACAGGGCAACATTGAAATACTGGGCATCGACGCCCAGAAACCGAAGGTTGCGTTTTTCCATGGGAGCGCCCTTCTCGATCAGGGGAGTTCCTGCAAAGTCGTTTTCCTTGTCGGTAACGATTTGCGGTCCGCTGATGAACCAGAAGGGATTGGCCGCCGTCGACATCACCAGGTCGCGGGCCCCTGCCGTCCGGAAAAACGCCCACGTATTGCCATGGATTTTTTGCTGGTACCACCAGCCCTCCTTGGGCGCTCCGACCGGACCACACAGTTCGTAGTTGACCGTTGCGGGCGCGTCGCCCAAATTGCGGATTTCCAGATCCAGCACAATGTGGAATTCCCGTTCGTCCGTGTTCGGCAAACGGAATCGCTTGATGACTTCAAAGCGACGCCCGTCCTCGGTAACTGGCAGCTTGTATTTGAATTGGGCTACCTGCTGACCATCGATTTCCAGCAGCTCGGATTCCCAGTTGGCAAACCGCATCTGCTCGTCGATGTCCGGCCATTCGCCCATTTGCTGTTGTTTCAGCGTCCATTGAAAACCACGCCGCTTCATGTTCATGTCAGTCAGCTGGTCTTTGGGCGTCGGGCGCACGACCTGCATCGGCATGCGGGTCGATTCGACTTGCAATTGCAGGGTATCGCTGTTGCGCACCACCTGAACAGCAATCTGCTGGCCGGGCTTGATACGCGTCAACATGGCATCCGCATCATCGGGGCTGACGACCGGTTCGCCGTTGATCGTTTTGAGGATATCGCCTTCCAGCATGCCGGCTTGATGAGCCGGGGTACCGGGTGTAACGACGCGCGCCACGCACCCTGCATCGGTTTGTTCAAGTTCCAGCTGACCAATGTAGGCCTGGCGATAATCGACATCGCGAAATCGGATGCGGCCATTGGGCTTGCGATCATTCAGTTCCACGCGGCGCAGAGTCGCGCCGCGAGAATCCAGCAACACGACCAGCGCGGGCGCCTCGGGGTTGAATTCGCCCAGGCGGAGGAACTTGCGGGGAAATTGCTGTTGGGGCTCGACATCGGCGGCGTTCTCCGGCGACCCGGCCGCTGGATCCTGCGGCTCTTCCTGCTCGGTGCCCTGTTTCGGCTCGACCGCCGCCAGCTCGTTATCTTCCTGTTTTTGGACCGTCTTCTGCTCGTTGGCAGCGTCCGGAATCTTGGGCTTGAAAAAAATCGACTGAATAACCACCAGCCCGATAAAGGCCAGGGTCATCGTCATAATGAGCGGCAGGGAGCTTTTCTTTTCCACGGATCGACACGGTCTGCAGGAGAGCGAGGGAAAGCGAAATACGAACGGGGTCAGCCAAGTTCCCGCAAATCGGCTGCCCACTAGCCTGTCGGCATCACGCCAAACAGGCTTTGGGAACACGGACCATCCCGCCTGCCGTTGCCGGCAGCCGATTTCAACCGCACAAGAATGCCTGGCCCGTGGCTTCCCACATCAGCGAAAATCGAAATTACCAGTATCTATTGTCTAAATTCGTAAAATTCCTGGAAGGGGAGTTGCAATAAGGCGAAAAAAACCGGAAACAGGTCACAGCGGCCGGATAAACGCGACCAATCCTCGCGACAGGCGATTCTGTATTACCCGCTGAAACCGAGTACCGGTCAGCATGCTGCCACGGAACCGACCCCGCCTGGTTACCCATTTCAGCTCTGGAGGTCGAGGCTCCGAACGAGACAGGAATCACGGATTGGATATTTCGCCAGGAGACTCAACCTCCCAATTCTGGGACAGAGCACGGCTGGGCAGCGCCAAGTTCTCACAGGTATTTTGTTTTAGTCGTTTAACCG
>CAMYKF010000105.1 GCA_947258905.1 uncultured Pirellulaceae bacterium
TCGAGAACGTCACGCTGGCGCGCAACATGATGCGCAACGAAAGTAGCCGTCTCTAAGCCGCCGCGCCGCGTTCCCGGAGTGACTCGGCGATGCCGCGGAGAGCGCGAATCCGGCCAGATCTGACGGTGTCGGCGACAATTTGCAGGTTGCATTCGTCCCGCTCGCGGGATCGCTGCGGATGATCCAGGTGATATGCCAAGGCCAAGTGCCGTGCATAGATCCGATGGCGGCCCAAATGATGCAACCGCACGCAAATCTCGGTGTCTTCTCGGCCCCACCCGGTGATCTTTTCTTCATAGCCGTTGACGTCCAGCAAATCCTGCCGCCAAAACGCCTGGTTGCAACCACGTGAATTCTTCAGACTTTGGTCCACCCTCGAAAGCCGCTTCATCAACCAATAACTGCGGATCATCTGCGGCCGACGATTGACTCCCGGTTTGAACCAGCGAACCCTGGGATTGCCGCTCGCCAAATGCCGCTGGGTGGCGCGGTCGTTCATGCAAACTCGCCGCCCCTGGGTATACCGTCCTGGTTTGGCAATAACGCAATGATCTTCAACAAACCGGGGATGCAACACCATGTCCCCGTCGATGCTGATCAAATAATCGGTGTCGGCCCGGACAATTGCCCGGTTCATGACCCGCGTCTTGCGATGGCCGTGGTCGGGCTGCCAGCAGTGGACCGTCGGAATCCGGGTCCGATCGCGAAATGAATCGACAACGTGGCGCGTTTCCGCCGTCGACCCGTCGTCGGCAATCATAACTTGATCGGGCCGACGCGACTGGATTTCCACACTGGCCAGAATTAGCTGCAGAAAGCGGGGCGAGTTGTACGTACTAATGATCAGGCCAGCATTCATGGCCCGATTTTGAACAATTGCCGGCACGCAAGTAAATACTGATCTGTGGCGTGTTTTCCGGCCCAAAATGCGAGGTGGCGGCTGCTGTCGCTATCGATTCTCGATTGCCACGTTGCAGTCCCCGTTCATCATTCTTTTCACTTGCTTCGCCCCGGCTTTCCGATTGGGTGGGATTCGGATTGGCGTGAGTGCCCTCGGAGTTGTCGAAATGAGCAATGCAGCGAAAAACAAGTCCCGGCCAGCAGGCAGGGTCCGGGGCTCAGCCAACAAGCAGGCATTTTGCCGATTGAAATCGTGTACGGCAGGCACGAAACCTGCCCCAGGTTGTCAATCGCCTTGGTCTTCCAGTTTTCCGTGGGGCCGGATTTCCGAGCCCTGGCGATCAGTCAACTTGTCGCCCAGTTCAGTCCTTGCGATTTCGGCGTGTCGCTGCAAATAGGCAATCACATCGGGATACTGGTCGGCGACATTGGTCGTCTCACCGATATCATTCTTCAAATCAAACAGTTCCGGTCCGATTTGTTCCTGACGATAGCGACCGGGCCGGCCGCCGCCACCCATGGGCTGGCCTTCCATCGTGCGATACTGATGTGGAAAATGCAGTTTCCAGCGGCGGTCACGCACGGCCTGCAACTCACCTCCCCGGTAGTAACAATAAAAGGCTTCGTGGGGTGACACGGCACCCTCGATGCCAGCCATCAACTCCAGAATTTCCTTGCCGTCAATCTTGTGATCGGGCAGCGGCACGTCGATCAGTCGTGCAACAGTGGGCAACAAATCGATGGTGGAAGCGAGCTCGTCGCATGAGGTACCGGCAGTAATTTTGCCAGGCCACCACATCAATGTAGGCACGCGATATCCGCCCTCGAACATCGTGCCCTTGCCTTCACGCAAGGGCAGGGCGGACCCGGCATGATCACCGTAACTGAGCCATGGCCCGTTGTCCGACGTAAACACGACCAGTGTCTTTTCATCGATGCCGTTGGCTCGTATCGCATCGAGAATCTCACCGACGGACCAGTCGACTTCCATCATCACGTCGCCGAACAACCCGCAACCGCTCTTGCCGGCAAACTGATCCGATACGAACAACGGCACATGCACCATCGTGTGCGGTACGTACAGGAAGAACGGCTGATCGTGATGGCGATTGATAAAGTCCACTGCCCGGCGTGTGTAGTCCACGGTTAATTGAGCCTGGTCCTCGCCGGTGACTTCCGCGTCCACGATTTCGTTCCCCTCGATCAGGGGCAAATCGGGATAGCCCTGTTTGCGTTTGGCCGCGCCTTCCGGCAAGTCGACGTATTCCGGATGCAAGGGCCACATGTCATTGGAGTAGGGCAGTCCGTAGTACTCGTCGAAACCATGTTGCAGTGGCAAAAACGGTTTGTGGTGTCCCAGATGCCACTTGCCAAAACAGGCGGTGGCGTAGCCCTTCTGTTTGCACAGTTCCGCAATCGTGACTTCGTCCGAACTCAATCCGTGTTTGGCGTTGGGGCCCAAAGCGCCGGCAATACTGACACGCCGGTGATAACAGCCGGTCAACAACGCCGCGCGCGAAGCGGAACAGACGGCGGTCGCGGTCACAAAATCCGTGAAGCGGCGGCCCTCGTCAGCCATGCGATCCAGACTCGGCGTTGCAAAGTCGTTTTTTCCAAAGGATCCAATGTCGGCGTACCCCAGATCGTCAATAAAGATAATTACGATGTTGGGCGGTTCGTCGCCGCTGGCCCGCGTGACACAACATACCGATGCCACCCATACGGTCAGCAAACAGCAAATTCCAGGTCTCATGAGCGTTCTCAAAGAAAAAAAGTCAAAGGGAAAACAGGAAGTAAGCGGGTAACCTTGTGGTGCTGATTCTAGTTGAGGACCGGGGACAGTAAACCTGTCAGGCGGCACGTCGGGGAATGCTTCCACCTGCCGAGGGTCGCTGACATGGCAGCCAGGATGCATCCCCCACGTTACTCCCCGTCAGCCTGGCAGATCCTGATCCTCGCCAAAGATTTCCGGATGGGCCACTTCCCGCCATGTCTGCACCGCCTGCAGGGCTTCCTCAAGCAAATCCGGATCCTTGTTAAAGTAACTTTGCAGCTGCTGATCAGGATCCCCGCCGCAAATGATAGTCAGTGCACCGCAAACGTGAACCAGAAGATCATTCAAGTCCGAACCAGCCAGCCGGCGAATCGCCGTCAGCAGATCAGGAGACAGCTCTTCCGCCTGCTGGCCGCGCTGCACCAGACCCAGTGCGGCGGCATTGACCAGACGCATATCCGAGTCGTGCAGAAACGAGCGTAGCTCCCACGGATTGAGTTGTTCGGGAGCGGCCACCAGCGAAATGGTAGCCAGGGCCGCCATGCGGACTTCCGGGTCACGGTCGGCCATCAATTCCTTGAGTGCTGTAATGGCCGGGTCATCGAGGCGGTCGACGTGGCCGGCCAGATGGCAAGCCATCTTGCAAATATCCTTGTCACTCGACCGCAACAGCATCGGTAATTGCGGCAGCAGAGGTCCGAGTCGCTGGCTGGTTGTCCGGGGTGAAACTTCCAGTGTGTTAAAGAACAGCTGTTGCAGAATCGCAAATTGCACACTCGGCGTGGCCTGCTCAAGCAGCGAAATCAGTTGAACGTCGTTTTCATTGGCGAAGACTGCCGTCGCGATTCGCGTGTTGAAGAGTGAATCGTTCGTCTTGCGCAGGTATCGCAACGTTTGGCGAAATGGCACGCGAGCATCTGGCCGGAGACTGCGAGCCCATGAAACGTGTCGATCGTTGCGTTCCCACGCCAGATAGGCCAGGGCGGCTCCAAAGGAGCGCGCCTCGACGGCCCGTGACTTGCGGTACTGGTGGTAGTGCGATTCGCCCACCGAATACTGGGACAACTTCAGGGACGTATTGGCGCAAAAAACACCCAGGCCGAAATACACAGGCACGAAGTCCTTCAAGCGTAGCGGGATCGTGCGTTCCAGCTCAGTCGCCGGCAGCCGACGCAGATAACGCCCCGACAAGTGACAGGCGATATGTGCCACCAGCTCTTCAATATCCGCGGCTTCGTGCGGAGTAATCTTGATGATGTCCGGATCGTCCGGACAATACTCATCCTCGCCCATGATCAACAATTCGCAGCCGGAATTGTCGAACGGCAAGTAATCGGCCAGCCAATCCAGCGCCGCATCGCAGTCAATACCGGCGGGCGAGGCGAACTTCCGGATTTCCGGTGACCGCGACGTTAACGTTTCGGCCTTGTAAACAGGCTCGGCGCCAAAGTGACGGAGCATCCAGTCCAGATGGTACTCAATCTCGACCTTTTCGGCAGTCGTTATCGGGAACCGGGTGGGGAGGAGCACGGGTCAGGCTGCCGGGGCGGAAACAGGAATGCCGCTGGGGCTCACAGCGCTAAAACGGAATGTCTTCTTCGCTGTAGGTCAGTTCAGCGTTGGCTGCCTCGATATCCTTCGCTGCACCTTTGCCGCCGCCTGAGCCACCCTGGAGATTGAAACTGATCGCTTCGACGTTCACGAAGTACTTGACCTCGCTGCCGGGATCACGTTGCCATTTGCGTCCGCTCAGGCGATAGGTGACTTCTATTTCGTCGCCGACCGAAATGCTGTCCACGGTGTCGCAATTGTCGTTGGTAAATTCGATGGGAACATAATTGGTGAAACGGCCCTTGTCCTGTTCCAGTACGACAAGCCGTTTGCGGAAGCCTTTTTGGCCGTAGGTCTTGGTCTCTTCGATCAGGTGCACGACGCCTTCAATCTTCGCCTCACTCATGGCGAGTGACTCCTCATTTTGAAACGACTAACTGGATAACGCCAGGATGATCAAAAGGATAAGTCCGGCCGCGATGGCCAGAGCGCCTAGCACGAGGGACGCCACCATGAATTCGGACTGCTGCCGCGTTTTCTTGCGCAGCATCTGTGCTTTGCGGGTCTTTTGAGGCCGAGACTTGCCTGTTTCCGTTACGGCGGTGACTGCTTTGCCAACCTTGCCCGTGCGGCCCTCGGGCGCCCAACTTGGGCTGCCCTGGCCGGCTTCCGACTGCGCGGCGGGTTGCTCGCCCACGGCCTTGGCAATCGGTGTTACATTCGTCGCCGGGCTGACCGGCGGCATGGCCGGCGGAGGCGGCGCAGCGACGGGAGCCGGTGGAGCTTGTGCGATGGGCGGAGCCGAGGTGCCGGGCGCCGATGTAGCAGGCGGCTGCGCAGCTGTACCTTGTGCAGGCGTGCCTGGTGCGCCGGCGGGTTGCGGCAATGACGGCCTTCCCAGCGACGGTGGTGGCGGAAGGACCGGCCCGCCTGAGGCTGGTGCCATCGCCGATTTGCCCGGCACGGGCGGGGCCGAGCGGATTGCGGTGTCGGAAGAAGCAGACGTAGGCAACGAGCCACCGGGTGGCGGTGCAGCGGCAATTTTCTGCTCGGCAATGGGACGACCGGGGACCGGCGGAGGCGGCTTGATCGCCGTCTCGAATTTCGCACGGTCACCTAGCTGAGCGTCATAAGCGCGCTTGCGCTGGGGGTCCAACAAGCAATCGCGGGCGTCTTTGATTTCCGCCAGGATTTTGGACGCGGCCCCGGAATGTTCGCCAGACGAGTACTGCTTGACGTGTCGCTGGACACGATCGGCCGCCGACTCGATGGCGTCGACACTCGCTTCTTTTTCGCGTAACCCCAACAGCCTGTAGTGATTCACCGGTCGCGCATCGACAGGGACATCCAGCCAGGCCAGGTAGGGATCCAAATCACTCATCGCTAGCGTAGGTGCCTCTTCTGCACTCGGGACCGCGCGGCTCAAACCGTCGAGCCGAGCAGTGTCTATTTTCGTTGATGACCGCAACTGCCGCAAGCCACTGCGCTCGCGCGATTTATGATTGCAGAACACCGTCAAAGGCCGGCCGTCTGCAGCGATGCGGCGCCCCTACGCTCGCGCCTCTGCCCCACCGGATTGTTTCGACCAGGAGATCAAGCGACCGATGGTGAGCCCCTGAACGATGATCGAAAAGACAACCACGACGTAGGTCATGGTCAACAGCAGATCTCGCGCTGCGAGACTCGCGCCTCCAATCGTCGACGCATCCGGCCCTGCCCCGACGCCCAACGCCGCTGGCAACGATAAGGCCAGCGCCACCGAGATGCCACCGCGAAGACCGCCCCAAGTCAGAATCTTGATGGCATGGGGACTGAACGGTCGAAAAAGACGCAGCAGCGTCACCGTGCCTCCGACGGCTACAAAACGTGCCAGCAGCACGGCCGGGATCATCAACAGCCCCG
>CAMYKF010000106.1:0-6098 GCA_947258905.1 uncultured Pirellulaceae bacterium
CAACCGGCGGCCCCTCGCATTCCGGGGGAATCCAGTTTTGCGAAGAAGGGCTGGACAGCACCGGTGATTCCCAGACTTCCAGCAAAACGCTTCCGCATTCGGGCCAGCGATGTCCGTCGATCAGGTTTTTCAGGTATTCCCGCACTTCCGCCAGTGACATGTCCTGCAGTGTTTCGGCGGCGATCAGAAAGTTGCCCAGCCCGCCCGTGCCGTAAGGAAACTTGATGCCCAGGTGTTCGTGAGTCTGCGACAGTCGGGCCACGTGTTTGCTGAGCATTGCAAAGTTATGGGCACTTTCGGTATGCGGAACATAACGGGGACCCAGCAGCCGTTCGACCATACTGGAAAACTCGATCTTGTTGTTGGCCCAACTGGCCAGCGCCGGCCGCGGTCCGATGACATGCAAGGGCTGGCGCGCCGTCTTTTGCAACAAATCCGCCAGTTCCCACACCTGCATTGTCGAAACATAGGGGTGGATGTTGCGCAAGTGGCCATGCCGTACCGCCTGCACCAGTTCGCGCCGCACAGGCCGGTCCTGCCAGCATTCCAGCGCGATGTGTTCCGGCGAACGGTCTTTTGATTCCGGATACAACCAGTTGACGTGGCCGAGCCCCAGCCGGTGTTCGCAGTATTCGGCAAAGCCGTCCTCGATTGGATTGATTTGCGCGACCCAGTCACCATCGCAGGCCCGCAAACGTGCGCGCTGTTGCAGGATATGGCCCGAGCCTTCTTCGCCGATCAAGGGGATTTCACTGAAGTCATCCAGGTGCAGGGCGGGTGCCTCCGGACACCATTCGGAAGAGATATCAGCAAACTCGGATCGCGAATCCAGTTGCGGCTGCTCACGAAGGATTTCTTCAGCCAGCCGCCGGATCCGGTCCCGTTGCTCGCCAGTTACTTCTGGTTCAAATCGTGATATGACGGGAAACAGCATGTCCGGATTCCATTTTTGCGATCGCCACGCGATCACCACTTAACCGTCGATCGTCGATTCACCAAGTATCTGATCTGAATAGGTGGCAATTCGTGCGATCACGGCACTGACATCCGATTCATTCATTCCGATTTCGCGCAGAGTTGCCAGTAAGTGCTCGGTGAAACGCGTCAAATGCTGGCGTTCGATGCCTCTGCCCTGATGGGATGCGTACAGGGAAATGGTGGTGCCCGTATCCGGGCCGTCCAGTGCGATCGTGAAAAACTCCATTTGCATCGTGCGCAGCTTGTCCATCGAGGTGTTGGCAAAAAACGGTTGCATCAGCGGATCGGCCAGCACATGTTCGTAAAACCGATCCACCGTTTTCTCGATGACTTCCTGCCCTCCGATTCGCTGGTATAACGTTTGCATGAATTTCCTTCCAAAACGCGATGCAATGTCCTGACGATTTGCAAACGCAGTGCCAAATCGGATTCTGACGCTGATTTGCCGGATTCACACCGTTTCGCCACGATCCCGTGCGGATACGCCCGATGGCGATAAGCGATACAATGCCATGGATACCGGTCAGGATGGTCAACTGAAGTATATGCTAAATCAACAGCTGGTGAACTCGACGCGGGAACTCGCCTTTCAGCTGGCCGGTCTGCTGGAACAACAACAAACGCGAATCGTGTTTGCCGAAAGTTGTACCGCAGGACTGGCTTCCGCCTTGCTGGCCCAGGTTTCGGGAATCTCCGACTGGCTGTGTGGATCAGCCGTTACGTACCGGGAATCGGTCAAACAGGACTGGCTGAACATCGATCCCGAACTGATCCGCCAGCACACGGCAGTCAGTGCCGAAGTGACACAGAAAATGGCCGAACAGGTATTGAGACTGACGCCGCAGGCGCAACTCGCGGTCGCGGTGACAGGACATCTTGAGGAAACCGCTGCCGATGCACCATGTCTGACGTGGGTTTGCCCTGGGTGCCGCGACGGGGACTCGATTTTGGTTACCCGGGCTGTGAAACATCCGTTATCGGCGGACAGCCGGGTTGACCGGCAATGGCAGGCCGCCGGAATTGTCTTGGAAACAGCTATCGGGCAACTGGGTATTTCGCCGGCCGAACGCCGTACCTCGAATGCCTTTTTTCAACCTGACCAGGCGGCGACATGATAAGCTGAAGCTATTGAGCAAGCACTTTTTAAGGAGCAAACCATGAAGATAATCGTCGTTTTCACCCTGCTGGCCGCTTCCCTGCCCATCGCCCTGATGACCGCGATGCCGCAACAGGAAGAAAAGAAGTCCGATCAGTCTGAACAACAGGACGAGAAAAAATCGGACCGCATTATCATTGACGCACTGGATGAAAACGCGATTTCGCGTCGCGACTTTATGCGCACCAAGCTGATGTACGCGCAAAACATTCTGGAAGGCCTGAACACGCACGACTTCACACTGATCGAGCAGGCCATCAAGGACATTGAAATGGTGACCGAAGGGGAACAGTGGGTGACCATTGACAACGAGGTGTATCAGGGACTGGTTCAGGACTTCAAGAAATCAGTCGCCAGACTCAAGGAAGCAGCCAGGTCAGAGAACATTGACGCCACGGCGTTACGCTTCTACGACATGTCCAACCGCTGCATCGATTGTCACAAGCATCTGGAAACGGCCCAGTACGATTTGTAGCGGTTGCCGCTGCCTGCCAGATAACCCCCGGTAAGACCGTAACATGATCAGTTCGGTGTTATATCGGATCGCCGCGGACCTGGTGCTGGTCACGCACTGGTCGTTTGTGCTGTTTGTGGTTATTGGTTTGATCCTGATTGTGATCGGTGGATTCCGCCGCTGGGCATGGGTGCGGAATCCTTGGTTTCGACTGTTTCATCTGCTGGCTATTGGAGTGGTCGTCGTTCAATCGTGGTTCGGGATGATCTGTCCATTGACGGATCTCGAGATGACGCTCAGGTCGCTGGCGGGAGAAACGGTGTACCGCGGCAGCTTTATTGCGCACTGGCTGGAGAGCCTGCTTTATTACCAGGCACCGCCATGGGTGTTTGCGGTTTTCTACACCGCGTTTGGATTGCTGGTCGTGGCCAGCTGGTTCTTTGTGCGTCCGCGGCCGTTTCGTCGAAGCGTTCAAACGGCCGACGGAGACACAGGAGCGTAATGGCGTACGATGGACTTCCAGGGCCGTCGGCGTTCCCCTGGAAGGCTATGGCCGCTGCGACAGGCTCGCACATTGCATGACTTGCTGTTGCAAACTGCCCTGTTTGACCGGTAATCAGGTCGAGTTCGCCACGATCGCTCCGGTGACGGTGCCGGAGGCCAGGCTGTTACCCAATACCGTCACCGTCACCGTCTCGAAGCCCTCGGTTAATCCATCGGTCAACGCATAAACCGTCCACGTAATGGACGTCATGCCAGTGCCTCCCGGCAATACGATTGACCCCTGCAAAGGTCCACTCGGCGGCCCGACCAGGAAGCCGGCCAGGTTGTTGCTGTACGCGTAATCTCCGACTCCGCCACTCAGCAACGTGGCATTACCGGTCACCTGGAAGTTGACCGTGGCGCCAGCGGGTCCCGTAAAGGTGTACCGCAACTGACCTGATTCATCGACTGCAGCCAACACCGAAGGCGGCGAAGCGGCAATCGTCACGCTAAACGCGGACGGATCAATGATCGTTCCGGTTGCCGTATTTGAAGGGAGCGCCGATCCAATCGTGGTTAGCGTGACAGTTTCCGTGCTTTCCACCACCCCATCGTTCAGGGCATATACAAGAAATGTCGCCATGCCGGTGGCGTCCAGCGTGATGGTTCCAGCCTGGCCGTTGAAAGTTGTTGCACCGGAATATGCATAATCACCATTCGGATTGGCGGGAGTCATGACGGTGGCGGTTCCGGAGACCGCAAAGTATGCCAGTTGATTGGCCAGACCGCCGCCGCCATTGAACGTATAGGTCAACACACCGTCGGTTGCCGTTACGCCTTCGGTTACAGACGATGGTGCGACGGAAATGGCAACGTTTTGCGCGGGCGGATCCGAAATGGTTAATGTGGCTGCAGGCAGCGCGCCGACGGTTACCGTCATGGTTTCACTGCCTTCAGTCATATTGTCGAGGATTGTAAACACCTGCAATGTGGCCAAACCGCTACTGTCCAGCACGATCGTACCCATGCCGGTGGTCGGATTCAGTGTGGTGGGGGTTGCCGTTCCGCCCGACGTGACACCCATGTATGCATAGTCGCCTGTGCCGCCGTTGAGCAACGATGCCGTGCCACCGACCGTGAAGTTGACCGTGGCGTTGGGAGCACCGGCAAACATGAATTCGCTATTGTTGCCTTCGATCACACTGGCAGGCGCAGGGCCGATCACCACTCCGCTGGCCGGAATGGGATTGATCTGCACGAGATAATCCTCGACCTCACCATTGGGTGCCTGTCCTTCGGGAGACAAACCGCCTGGCGTACTCACACGAAAACGCGCGTAGGTGAAATTGGCCGTCGTGTTTAACGGTGGTGTGAAAGTCAGGACATTGGCCCCTGCGTTTACCGCGGTGCTGGCGAAAATCTGCTCGCCGGCGTCGTCGAAGTCACCATCACCGTTGAAATCAATCCACGCGTCGAGCATGCCCGGCCCGTTGCTGGTGACCGTGATGTTGGCCGGAACGGCACGCATCAGGGCAACCGTGCCAAACGCCGCGCCGCCCGCGGTCATGGTCACGCCGTCTTCGTCATTGACCAGTGCGTTGGCATCATCGCCCATCGCATTGGCCTGAGGGACGCCGTCCAGTTCCGAATCAACGGTCGGGCCCAGTTGCAATGCGGGAAGCGTGGACGGGTTGGTGACATGGCTGGCGCCGCCGCTGGCCGATAATGTCTTGTACGAGTCCGGTGCGTCCCCAAAATCCAGCAATCCGATGTTGACCTGGTAATCTTCTACTTCACCATCGGGGGCCGCTCCGATCGCTGTCAATCCGCCGGCGGTGCTCACGCGAAAACGGGCTACGGTCAAGCCTTGATTCGCGGTTCCGGGTACCGTGAAACTGAGGTTGTTGTCACCGGCGACCAGTGCCACGCTGCCACCAAAAAGTTGTTCGCCAAGGCCAAACACGCCACCGCCACTGAAATCGATCCACGCATCCAGCATCGAAGCCGCCGAAGCGTTCACCACGACGCTCACCGTTTGACCGGGTGCCATCGTAAAGGGACCGCCTGGTACGGCGCCCACAAAGGTGACGCCATCATCGTCATTGCTGCCGGCGATGTCATCGCCGGTGGAGGTGGCGTTGGGCTGGCCGTCGGTCTCCGCGTCGACATTGGCTCCCAGTCGCAGGCCGCTACCGAGGGTGTGTCGCGGACCGTTGTTGGCCAGCAGCGTGTCGTAGTCACCGACACCAGTACCGCCCGTGGGATCCGGTGCATCACCAAAATCCATGGTGGGAGGTGCGCCCGTGGCGGTTGTCGACGGTCCAACCGTGGCCGGCCCATAGACAACATAGGCAGCGCCTTCGGTCGTCGAATCAGTATCCGGATCGGCCAGGATGGCGCCAACGATTAAATCTCCGCGGCCATCTCCATCAATATCACCTGCCGCACTGACCGTATTGCCCACCTGGCTGCCGGCCTGGAATCCGTCGATCTGGAATTGATTGACACCAGTCACACCGGCACCGTCAAGCCGGATGCTCTGATTGTTGGCAATACCAGCAGCATTGTCGGCTGCGACCAGGCTTTCGCCAAACACTACAAACGCGGCTCCCTCGGTTCCGCCGCCGGGGTTATAGGTCTGCGCACCAATGACAATATCCGGCGTTCCGTCACCACTGATATCACCTGCGTCCGCTACCGAATAGCCGTTTTGCACGGATGTGGCCGAGGATGTCATTCTAAATACGTAGTGCGTGGTTGCCGACCGATTCTGGTACGCATCCACATTGCCGTCGCTGGTTCCATCAGCCAGGTCGATGTTTGCAAGTTGATTGCCAAACAACAGAAATGCGACGCCTTCACTGGTACCGACGATAAAACCGTCGGCGGGCGCGCCAATCGCAATCTCACTTGTGCCATCACCGTTGATATCGGCGACTGCGTCCACCGAAAACCCGAACTGTGCGGGACCGGCAGTAGTGGCAATGAAATCGCTGAGCAAATAGTTGGTGTTAGGCGCGGTACCCG
>CAMYKF010000106.1:6121-7701 GCA_947258905.1 uncultured Pirellulaceae bacterium
GACAAAGCCGTTGGCTGAAACGGTACCGCCGACGGTATCCAGACCCTGGATATTGCTGCCGTAGATCACGTAAACGGCTCCCTCAACGGTTGCATCACCGTCCGGATTGTCGTTGAATGCACCGATAATCAGGTCCTGACCGCCCACTCCGTCGAGATTGCCGACGGCCGTTGCAAATCCGAACTGGGAACCGGCGTTGATCCCGTCAAAACGAATTGCGTTCAGGGTGGTGCCGCTGATCAAATTGGCATTGGCCAGTGTTAGTGATCCATCGGTCGTACCATCGGCCGAGTCCAGGGCCGCCAACCGTTCGCCCAGTACTACGTAGGCCGTCCCTTGCTGCATACCGGCGGCCGGACCAGCGGCGTCAACGTCGGGTGCGCCCAGCAACAAGTCGGGCGTGCCGTCGCCGCTGATGTCGCCACCGCTGACAGACATGCCCACGCCCGCTGGCCCGGCAAACGCTGCAGCCGGCGCTCCGCCCAACGCCGCAATCGATCCGTTAATCCGGTATCCGGTCGTGCCGTCCAGGCTGGCCACATTCAAAACCGCGGGCAAGGGGTTTTGCAGCATGGCGACACTGGATGTCGGTCCGCGGCCAAAAATCAGGTAAGCCGCGCCTTCGATGCTGCCGTCATCGCCGGCGTCTGCTCCCGGATCACCAATCACGAAATCATTCAGCCCGTCGCCGTTGATGTCACCTACACCACTGAACGCAACTCCAAAAAATTCCGAGCCCGCCGTGGTCGTCAAACCGGTGATCGTCATTCCGTTGGTACCGTTCAGGTCGGTGACATTCAGTTGGCCTGAAAAGCCACTGGCGTTTCCGTAAATCACGTGAGCCGAATTCGAGCCGGGCGAGCCCACCAGCAAGTCCGAAACGCCGTCGCCATTGATATCACCAATCGATGCTGTGCCGATCCCGCCACCGGTCAGGCTGCCCGTTGGCGGCCCGGTAGGGATTTGCGTTCCGTTGATCACCGTGCCGTCGGCACCGCCACCGCCCGGCAACACCGACAACGGAAAGGGACTGTGCGCCAACAGTCGGCGTTGTTCGAGCCCCTCAAATGACAGTGCCTCGAATGTTGACGAGTTCTGACGTGTAGCCCGTTTTCCTGCTTTGCGCTTTCGTTTGGCCTCGTTGCGATGCTTGTTGAATGGAGACATTTTGTTTTTTCTTTTTTCTTTTCCGCACACTCAAAAACGGTGCAAATGACTGGATGACTCTTGATGCCAGGTCCGGGGCGCGACGGGCCGGCAAAAAGAAAAAGAACTGACTCGCGGCAGGTTGCGACGGTGCCGGAAATTCCACCGTTGCAGATTGCGGCAAAGAGTGTGCCACACCGTCAAAATATGCGAATTGGCTGGCCTGTCTGCCGCACGATCAGAGCAAGAGAAATTCGGTGCAGGGATTACCATTGACGGTCCAAACCGGAAGGCAATAAATCACAACGTCCTTGCCACCGCCAACGTCCCTGAAGCCTGGTATGAGTCTGTTGCGAGCTTAGTAGCCGTTTGTGTGCCTGTCAAACATTTCGGTGTCGCCGGCCAGGCACCCGGTGAAGGAATGACGGTTGCAC
>CAMYKF010000107.1 GCA_947258905.1 uncultured Pirellulaceae bacterium
TCATGGGAGAGGTAACAATAATCCGCAAGTTCCTTTTGCGAATCCGGGTTACCTGGCGCTGTAGTTCTAGAAATCGCCACCGCGGGAGTTGTAATCGAACAACCAGGTGATCAGTGCCTTCAACTGCGGCGAGGGCAACCACAAGTCAAAACCCAGACGCTGGATCTCGATGGTCGCTGAAAAGGAGGCCACCTGTTCAGTGTCGGTGTAATCGAGATCGCCTGTTCCCCGATCGAATACGCGGATCCGATTTTCCGGACACATGTGCAGCTCAATTTTGCGGCTGGGGTCCAGTTTCTCGTTGGAAGCCACGATGGCCGGGTGTTCAGCCAGGCCGGCGGATCCTGTTGTCAGGTTATCGATCGTGGTCTGCAGGGCTTCATCGTCGGAGCCGATCGCCATCACCACATGTTCGGGCAGGGCCACGAAGCGGAGATTGCCTGCATCCTCACCTAACATGCGACGCAAGTAGTCTCGATAATCCTGCGTTAATCGATCGGTGTCAATCTCCAGCACATCGACGGGCACGTCGCCAATGCGTGCGGCCGCGGGTCGAAAACGAAAGCCAATGGGCTGGAACTTGAACTTTTCGAGGTTGCGTCGCGCGGCGGCGTCGGCAAATTCAACCAGCGCAGGAAGTTGCGCCATAAAGGCTTGCGGGTCTTTCACGCTGAAAATCGTAACGGCGGCCAGCTTGCCATTGGCATCGTTTTCGCTGCGGTACAAGCCGACGCGTGTTGCAGTCAGTTGCTGCCAGATTTGGCCAAACATCTCGTAGAATTGCGTCTTGTCCTCGTAGGAAAGGATGGGTTGATCGGGAGAGATGCGTTCGAGGATCAAGTTAAGAACCATCTTGCCGGCATCGACATTGCGCTGGCCATCACCTTGAGCTGCAAAGGCAGCCAGAAAACCCTCGCGTGGCAGGTGCTGGACATCGCACACGCCATCGCCACCCCGAATCGATTCGATGAACTGCAGTGCCTGGCTGTCGGTAACTTCGTCGCGAAAAAACGTCGTGTAGCTAATTCGAATACCACCGTTCAGCTGCACGCCGGCCACGCCGAAATCCAGTTCTTCGATGGCCGCGGCCAGTTCCCTCGTCAACTCGGTCGAGGACTCCTCGCGTGACAACGATTTCAACATGGGTGCCAGCTCGGTCAGTGACTCGATCGTCGAACTGATATTGCCGCCACCCTTACGCAAATTGAGGAACAATACCGCATCCTGTTCGGCGAACTCTTCCTGATACTGCATATCCAGCCGCGACATTAACGACTGGTCCAGATCCAGATTTAGAAGCGCTTGGGGGGAATCACTGGCGTAGAGGATTCCGTTGCCGTAACGCATTGGTGCAAAGTCAGCGTCTTCGATCAATTCGCCCGATAACAACTCGTCCTCGGAAATGCGCAGTTCGCTTGCCATGGCTTCGGTATCGCGGACCGGATACACCGAAACCGCCGGGTAATCCCAGACGCCTTCACGTATCTCGACCGGCATTTCAAAAATTCCGCCTGCCCGCGTGCGATCGACCAGTCGGCCCACATCCGAATCCGGTGAAGTGTCAAATCCTGCCCAGTCGTAGTAGTACTGCAACACCATGGGAACAAACCCTTCCATGGCCGGGTAAATTTCGCGGACCAGATCCCGCAACTGAGGTTCCAGTTGATCGAGCTGCTTCACCGCCATGGCTGCCTGGGCGTTGGCCGGAATCGTGTCCAGGGCGGTGGATTGGGCCAAGGCAGTTGTGGCAATGCAGCACAGTGCCAGGGTGACGAGAGTCGTTCGTATTGGTGACATGATTGTTTCGTGGCAAGAGGCTGCGACAGGTCAGTTGAACCTTTATACCCTGGTGGCCGGCGGCCACGTTTCAGCCAACGCTGCAATCAGAAAGAAAAACGGCCCTGCGGTTAACAGGGCCGTGAAATTCAATCGAGTTCGAAAAAGAATCTATTTCCAGTCGGGAATCTTGCGACCAGGAGTCCACGGGGCATCGGCGTCATCCAGCTTTTCGTGCAAGGCTGGTACGTCGGTCTCCAAAATTTCCCGCAGCGAATCAAGCGCCCCCGAGAATTCCTCGTCGATGATGTCGTACTGGGCGCGATGCGTGCCGGTGGGTCCTTCGTAGG
Organism: uncultured Pirellulaceae bacterium; assembly: GCA_947258905.1. Taxonomy (GTDB): domain Bacteria; phylum Planctomycetota; class Planctomycetia; order Pirellulales; family Pirellulaceae; genus CAJQPP01. The sequence goes on from CAMYKF010000107.1 coordinate 2,127, forward strand.
AGCCCATGGCTCCGAACATCATCGTGCGGATGCGACTGGCGAAACCGGGATAGGCGGATTCGTTGCGACGCGACTTGGTCGGATCGCCATTAAATTTCTCCATCACATCCATCAGCTTCGTTTGCACGTCCCGCACTTCATTGAGCATGGTCGGGTCCAGTTCCGGCGTCGACGTGATCACGTTCTCCATGGCATCGAGTTGCTCTTCCGCTTCGTCGGCCAGCGAACTGGCGGCGTTGACGGCCTGAGCCAGCTTGTTGGCCTGTTTCGTAAACTCGATGATCTCGGCGCGATCGGGCTCACTGAAGTTTTCGAAACCGAGCGGCTCGATTTCGAATTCCGTGGCGGCCACCAGTTCCGTGATCTCACCGTCAACCATCTGGGAGATATCGACGGTGTAGGTGCCGGGCACGGCCAGCGGTCCACCGCCGCCGCGTCGTCGTCCACCCCCCCCGGCGCGAGCGTGACGCATGTCCCACTGGGTGCGGTGCATCCCTTTGGAAGTACTGCCGGGCAGGCGTCGCACCACGTTGCCGTCACTGTTGCGGATGGTCAACCACACGACCGGAGCAATCTCGCGATCCTCTTCCTTGAGTTCTTCCCAGCTGGGATAGAACACATCGCGACCGGCGCTTTTGGCCTTGCGATCCTTTTCCTTCCGCTCGGCCTCTTGCGTCTTCAACGAATCCTTCAGGTAATACGTAAAGGTTACGCCAGAGGGGGGATTGGGTGCGGTATAGAAATTGGCACCCTGGAAAGCCCGTGCTCCACCGGCCAGCGGCGCGGAGCGCTGGAACATCATTCCCTTTTTGATCGGGAAGACGTGATTGCCCTCCAGCATTTCTTCCGTCAGGTCACGCAGCGGCGTGTAGTCGTCGAGGATATAGAAACCACGCCCGAACGAGGCAAGTACCAGGTCGTTCTCGCGAGTCTGGATTTCCATGTCGCGAATGGCGATCGTCGGCAATCCTGCGGACAACTCGATCCACTTGTCGCCACCGTCGATCGTGAAGTAACAGCCAAATTCGGTGCCGCAAAACAGCAAGTCCGGATTCACGTGATCCTGCTTCAGGCTATAGACACTGCCTCGTTCAGGAAGGTTGCCGGTGATCTCGGTCCACGTTTCGCCACGGTCGGTTGATTTGACGATGTAAGGACGGAAGTCACCGCGCTTGTGATTGTTGACCGCCACGTAAACAGTGTTCTCGTCGTACAAGTCGGTTTCGATGTCGTTGATATAGCCAAACTCGGGGACATCCAGGTTGTCAAACGTGCCGACGCTCTTCCAGTTCTCGCCGCCATCTTCGGTCACCGACAACATGCCGTCGTCGGTGCCTACGTAAATCAGGCCTTCAACCAGCGGCGATTCGCTGACCGATACAATGGTGCCGTACAGTGACGTCGAAGCGTTCTTGGCCACGGCATCCACGCCCCAGACGCGACCCATGACTTTCAGCTTGTTGCGATCGACGTTGCGGGAAAGGTCATCGCTGATGGCTCGCCAGCTGTCGCCACGATCGTCGCTTTGGAACAGGATCTGCGAACCGTAATAAATTCGCTCGTGATTGTGGGGCGAGATCAACAGGGCCGAGTCCCAGTTCCAGCGCAAGGCCGGTCCGCCCTGCTCCGGTTGCGGCTTGATGTCGGTGGTCAAACCGGTTTTGCGGTTGTAACGCACCAGACCACCATATTGCCATTGCGAGTACACGGTGTCCGGGTCCTCGGGATCAACGGCCGGGTCAAAGCCATCGCCGAATACGGTGATGAACCAGTCGCTGTTGCGAATGCCGTGAACATTGCTGGTTTGCGAGGGTCCGCCCTGGGTGGCATTGTCCTGGGTGCCGCCGTAGACGTAGTAGAAAGGCGTGTCGTTGGAGACAGCCACCTTGTAGAACTGCGTGAGCGGAAGATTGGCCTTGAAATCATAGTGCTGGCCGCGGTCCCACGTCTCGTACACGCCGCCGTCGCAGCCGATGACCAGGTGATCGGGATCGTTCGGATCGATGACCAGAGCATGATTGTCGACGTGCTTGTCGGCTTCGCCGAGGCCTTCAAAGTTGGCACCGCCGTCCTCGGAAACCTGCATAAAGGTATCCAGCGAGTACACGCGGTCGAACTTGTGCGGGCAGGCCACGATTTCGTTGTAGTACTGGGGGCTGCTGGAACCGTAGCTGCTCATGCGTTTCCAGGATGCACCCCGGTTGCTGCTGCGATAGAATCCGCTTTGCCCGCCAGCCGCTTCCACGATGGCATACAGCACTTCCGGGTTGATCGGCGAAATGGCCAGACCGATCTTGCCCTTGTCACCGCCGGGCAGGCCGCGATCGGCCTTTTCCCACGTGTCGCCGCCATCGGTGCTTTTGTAAACCGTCGACTCGGGACCGCCATCGATCAGCACCCAGGTATGACGTCGACGCTGGTAACTGGAGGCGTACATGATGTCCGGGTTGGTCGGATCCATGTGCACTTCGTTGATTCCGGTGTTCTCGCTGATATCGAGAATTTTTTCCCAGGTTTCACCACCATCGGTCGTGCGATACAGCCCGCGATCGCCACCGGATTTCCACAGTGGTCCCTGAGCGGCCACGTAAACCGTGTCGCTGTCCTCGGGGTGAATCAGGATTTTGCCAATGTGCTCGCTGTTCTCCAGGCCGACGCGGCGAAACGACGCTCCGCCATTGGTTGATTTGTAGAGCCCGTCGCCGTAGCCCACGCTGCGTTGCGAGTTGTTTTCGCCCGTGCCTACCCAGACCGTGAACCGGTCGTTCGGATCGACCGCCACGCAACCGATGGAATAGGAACCGTAGTTTTCAAAAATGGGTTGCCAGGTGACGCCGGCATTGGTCGTCTTCCACACATTGCCGGACGCCGCTGCCACGTACCAGGTGCTGCGATGCACCGGGTCGACGGCGATGTCGATGATGCGACCGGACATCAAGGCCGGGCCGATGCCGCGGAACTTGAGCGCCGATACGAGGCCGGAGTTGATCCCCGGCTTTTCGTCTTCGGGCTCGTCCGAATCCTGGGCAAACGCGGGGCGACAAAACAGAACAGTGCAGATAACGGCTGGGAGCAGCCACCGTCGGCTGGACATAATCATCGATCTCTCCGAAGCTGGTCAGGGTGGAAGTTTGGGCTTTCCTCGCACACCGATTCTAATCACGCGGAAGGGCTAATTGAATCAACCGGTTGCCGGTTGGCAGCCGGTTCTTGCCGCTTTTCAGCAGATTTGCCGGTTATGACTGATTCTCAAGACCCTGTCCCGACCGAGGCCTCGAAAAAAGTCTCACGAGTCCAGGGCGCGCCGGTGCCGGTAGAAGGCCGGATGAGCGGGCATCCGTGAAATTTGCTGATTAACGACTGGTCGAGTTGCATCTGGCCAAGCGGTCAACCCTCACCCGATCTTCATAAAACCAAGATCGACCTCTCCCAATCTCGGGAGAGGTAACAATAATTCGCAAGAACCTGCCGCGACTTTGGCCACGCCACGTTACCGCATGAGTCAATTCATCAACATCGACGACCGGAAGACGACCCGCTGCTGGTGGTGCGGAGACGACCCGCTGTACATACGCTACCATGACCGGGAATGGGGCATGCCAGTCAAGGACGACCGGAAACTGTACGAGAAATTGTGTCTGGAAGGTTTTCAGGCCGGTCTCAGCTGGATCACGATTCTTCGCAAACGTGAGGCCTTTCGCGAGGCCTTCGCCGATTTCGAGATCGACCGTGTGGCGAAATTCAATCAGCGGGATGTCAATCGGTTGCTGCAGAACGAGGGCATCGTGCGGCACCGTGGCAAGATCGAAGCCACCATTCACAACGCTCGTTGCGCATTGCAGATGCAAGACGAATCGGGGTCGCTGGCCGGATTCCTGTGGCAGTTTGAACCCAAACGAACTCTCAAGTTCGACAAGCTTCGCGCGACCACGCCGGAGTCGACCGAGATGAGCAGGCAGTTA
>CAMYKF010000108.1 GCA_947258905.1 uncultured Pirellulaceae bacterium
TGCGGCGCGGTGATCCGGTTAGCAGGTGCCGTTAGTATCGGCTGATTTCGTGAACAAGCCGGCTTCGTCCATGATCACGCGGTCTTCGTAGTCATTAAACCAGATGGCATCGGGGTTGCGACCAACGATAGCCGCCTTGCCGCGATCGGGGGCATTTTCCACGCTACGCATCAGCTTGAACAGGACCACACCGTTTTTGGCAGCCGGCACTCCGGGAATCGGATCATTGGTCACCGCGTTGACTTCCGTCTTGCCCTTGTAGTGCGTGATCGAAAGTCGTGCGTGAGCCTCCAGCCCCGACAGACCTTTTTGCGATTCGTTCAGGATGTGCCAGGCCTCTTCAATCGGCACGTTGAACGCTCGATGACCAACAATATCCCGCCCGCAGAAGAAGTAATGGTTTTCGATGCGGTTCCGTCTGAGTTCACGCTGCATGATGCGCAGTGCATCCGGATCGTTGTTGATGCCGCGGATGATGGGCGATTGATTGTCAATGTTTACCCAGTAGCGACTGCCCAGTCCCCGCACGCTGCGGAGCGTATTGTCCAGCCACAACAGCCCGCCTTGCGGGTGATCTATGAAATTGCCTTCCTCGTCCTTCTTGAGGAATTCATCGGGATGATTGAAGTGCACCACAAATCTCAGATTGGTTTGCGGATACATCTGGTGGAACCGGTCCAGCATGTCAAAAAACGCTGCGTCGAAGCGATCAGGAAAGAACGCAAGTTCCTTGGTGCCAATGCGAATGTTCTCCACACCTGCTTCTGAAAGCGAAGACCACCATTGGGCCAGTTTCTTGTTGGTCAACACCATCGGGTCACCGCCCGACATGAGGATTTCACGCAGCCGTTCACGACCGGTTTCCGGATGCCGCCCGCCGTTGGCCTCGACCAAACGGTTGTGCTCGCGGACGTAATCGCAGATTTCCTCGACCTGGGCCAGGCCCTTGGGGGCCACCTCGCCATTGGGTCGCATGACGTCCTTGCGAGCGATAAGTTCCTCTCGATAACAAAATCGGCAATGAGCCGAGCACGTTGAGGCGACATACAGCAAGCCGAGTTCGTACTTGTGAATCAGCCCTTCACAGGGACTGTAATCCATTTGCTTGCCGGGATCGGGCGAGCCGGCCAGGTCGAAGGTCTCGTCGGGGCTGGCCTTGATCAGCTGTTGCATGGCCCGGCTGTTTTTGGCCTGCTCGAAATAGTGCCTGGTAATCTTGACCGGCATTCGCGATTCCACGTCGCGATCGGTACCCTTGAGCGCTACCAGCTGCTGCAGCTGCTCGTCGCTGTAAAACCCCTGCATGTCTTCGGGAACTTTTTTGTCGGCAAATTTGGCGAGCCCGGCCGTGATCTGACGGTCGTAGGAGCCCTTGTCGACCGAATCGACCAATGACTGGGCCTGTTGCGACGGCGTAAAGGATTCAGCGATGGACATACTGCAAACTTGTGGGGCTGGACGATCGGATCCGTTCGGGGAACCAGGCAGACTCCCCAAAATGGGTTGGCGGCAAGATAACAGAATGGCACCGATGCCGGACCATCGAATTGGCCGCCGGATAATAGCCAATCATACCCGTCAAGGCCTGTTGATTGAACCGATTTAACGGATTGGGTCGGCAAAACCGGCGTTTGCGGCAGAGTTTCACCCGCTAACCTGCGCAAACATTGTCGATTTGAGTTTGTATCAATAATTCCTGTCTCGGCGCTGGAAAGCTCCCGTGTAGACAGTTGGGAACCGTATACCTGGGGAGCAGCTCTGTGAAATCTTCGAACTGGATTATCGTCTACGTCGCCCTTGCGGCATTGTTTGCAATCGTCATTTCCGTTCAGACTCGTCGCGCCATCGCACGACAGGCGTTGCCCGCCAGTGAGGAAGTCGACACGGATCGCACTGGCCAGTTGCAACGGCTTACGTTTGAGCACGACGGGCTGGAGCGTGAGTACTATTTGCGACTGCCGGACAACTTTCGGGCTGACGACAACTTACCCGTCTTGTTCGTCTTGCATGGCGGCGGTCGCGCAGGTGGACGCGACATGGCCGAGCGCTGGAATGCGGCTGACCTGTCTGACCGGGAGCGATTTATCCTCGTCTACCCCAATGGCATCGAGAATCAATGGAATGACGGCCGCGGGGACTTTACACGCCGGGCCAGGGTCGTCCGTGAAGCGGATGATGTGGGCTACCTGTCAGCCGTCATCGATCAGGTGATCGAGCAGTGCCATGCGGACGCCAGCCGCATTTATTTCACGGGTGCATCCAATGGCGGCATGATGTCTTTTCGCGTCGCCTGCGAACTCTCTGACAAGGTGGCCGCGATTGCACCCGTCATTGCCAATATGCCTCGAGACATTTACGAGGCAGCGCGAGAAGACAAACCGGCCCACAGAATGCCCGTGCTGATCATCAATGGCACCGAAGACCCGATGGTTCCCTATAATGGTGGTCAAGTGTCCGCACTGGGCCGCGATCGCGGCGAAGTCATCTCAACTGATGCCAGCATCGATTTTTGGAAAAGCCACAATGGACTCAATAGCGAGACGTCACAAAGTCAGCTTCCCGATGCCGACCCGGACGACGGCTGCACGGTGCATGTAACCCGTTACGGTGGCGACAACGCCGAGGCACCCGTCGTTCTGTATTCCATTCGCGGTGGCGGCCACACAATTCCCGGCATGGATTTGCCGCGCCGCGCCCAGCGATTGGTTGGCAAGGTCAATCAGGACTTTGAAGCCGCGGAAGTGATCTGGGAATTCTGCAAACCGTTCCGCCGGGATACGAAATAGGATTCACGCCTGTTTTCAGCGAGCATAATCGTGCTCGTGCTCAGCGAAGCTGGGGAACTCCGAGTTTCCTTGTAGAAGAGCAAGGCTCTTGCTCTTTGATTCGTCGCAGAAGTTCGGGAGGGGAGTCCATTTGGGCCGGCAGCGACCATGTTTGCGGAGATGGCGGCACGAAGAGGGCCTGCGGCGTTTGAAACGGGCAGGCGCAATGTCACCAGAGCTTAAGGGAGTACACCTGGAGCTGGCAAGGATCTGGTATTCCTTGCGGGAATATGAGCAGGCCATCGAGTGTTGCCAAAAAGAACTTGACCGGTACCCGGACTGTCCATTTTCGATGCAGATTGCCGGAGCCGCTTCCCATAAGCTGCGCGAGTATGCGCAAGCCATCGATCTGTTGCTGGATTCCGCGGCCATCCGTTTTCGCAACCCCCTCACTCATTATTACCTGGGTGCCGCGTTTCATGCGCTTGGTCAGCCCGAGAACGCGATTCAGGCATTTGAACACGTCGTCAAAGCCTCGCCCAACAACACGGCGGCCCATCGATACCTCAGCCGACTCTATTCGGATGTTGGCAAGCCCGACGAAAGCCGTTTGCATGGTCAACAGTCGGTCCTGCGACGGAGAGAGCGCAAAAGTTCCAATCAAACTCGACGCGAGCGTGCTTCACAGACGTGGCCAATCCCGGATCTTCCCTCGCCCGAAGAGAGGGCCGAACAGCTCAGGAAAAACCGGCCGGTCAGAAAATCAGAAAGTAAGGCCAGGGAAAGATCGGGAAAGACCTTTGTGCTGGTTTCCGGTTTGCCCCGTTCCGGAACATCGCTGATGATGCAAATGCTGCAGGCGGGCGGGTTGCATCCCATGACCGACGGGGTGCGAACTGCCGACGAAGACAACCCGGAAGGTTACCTCGAATGGTAGGCGATCAAGCAGATCAAAAAACAGCCGGAACTCCTGGATGAAGCGGGAGTTGACGAGAGAGCGATCAAGGTGATCTCGATGCTGTTGCCGCAACTTCCCGAACAGCACGATTACCTGGTTCTGTTCATGGATCGACCCATCCCCGAAGTTGTGGCTTCCCAATTCAAAATGATTTCCCGCAATGGGGAACCAGGTGAAAACGGTTCGTCCGCGACCGACAATCCGGAGCGGTCAAGGCAAATGGCTTCCGAGCTGCATCGCCACCGCAGCAACGTCCGGCAATGGTTGTACAATTCAGGTCATTTCCGGGTTTATGCCGTTTCCTACCCGGATTTATTGCGGGATCCCGAATCCCGGATCCAGCAAATTGTCGAGTTCGTGGGGGAACAGCGTCTGCCAACAGCGCACAAGATGAAGGAAGTAATCCGCACCGATCTTTACCGCAATCGCAAAACGATTGCCGACAGGTACTGAATTCCGTGCAACGACCAGGGAATTTGACGACCCATCAACGCGGCCGCTGAAGCCCTGTTCGCCCTTCGGCCAGTCACTGGCGGTCAGGAAGAGGGAGATCCTCCCGCTGCCCTTCCACACCACCGCTTGTACGGTTCCATACGCGACGGGCTGGCAGGGCACTGAAGTGTGCTACTCTCTGATGCGGCCGGGGACACACTTGTCGAGGCACTGGTTTTATCGTTTTGAAGTTGCCCATCAAAGGAGACCTGTTCGGCGACTGGAATAACCGCAACCCGGAAGCCGTGAATCGGCGGGCCTCGAACCGATCGACAAATATTCCGTCCATGCCTTGCTCGTGCGAACGCCCCCTTGCCGGGCGATGTGGCCGCGGGCATGCGTTGCGTTATCTGGCTCCGTCACATGTGGGTAAGTGCCATGGACGGGACGGTTCTGTCACCATCCAGCCCGCCAGCGACGAGTTACTGGAGCGAGTAAGGGAACTCGTCGCCGAACGCAACGGTGATGACTAATTGGCATCGTGGTTGGACATCGGGCCCGATCAGGATCACAATCAGGGGCATGACATCCCAACTGGCGTTAACCTCAAGGGCCCCGACGATGACCAGGAATCTATTGGCGCTGGCGATCGCGATTGCACTGACCAGCTGTTTTTCACTGCAACTTCAGGCACAGGAACACCGTGAACATCTGCAGGAGCTGGAGATCAAGTACAAGCAACTGCAGGAGAAACGCGCGGAGGTGCAATCAGCACTGGAGTACATTCACGGGGATGATTACCGGGAAAAACGTGAACGACTGGAAGGCGACAAAGCGGAATTGGACGCCGCCCTGGTGCAGGTCCACAATGAACTCCGCCGCGTGCAACGGGAGATCGAATCCCGCCGCGTACGCCGGGAGATAGAAGAACGTGAGCGTCATCGGGATGAAGACGCGGACGCCATGCGACGCGAGATCGAAGCCGGCGCGCGGCGACTGGAACACATGATGAAAGCCTACGAACACCTGGAGGAAGCCGGGATGGGCGAAATCGCGCAAATGGTCGCCCAACGCATCAGAAGAGCACAGGAACGACTGCATCAGGCCGAACTGGAGGAACAGGAGCGCCGTGAACACGCCGAACACGAACGAGAACGAGAACGAGAACGTCGAACTGCCGAGGAACTTGAGCGTGAACGGGAACATCAGCGGCACCGGGCCGAGGAGCACGAAGCGTTCCGCGCCGAAGTCATCGGAGCCATCCGGGAACTCAATGCCGCTGTCCGCATGCTCCGCGAAGAAGTTGGAGACATTCGCGAGGAGCTGGAGGAACTGGATGACGAGATCGGGGACCTGGAAGACGAATTCGAGGAGCACGAGGATGACGAGGATGACGAAGACGAGTACGACGACGCCGGAATTCGGGAACGGATTCGCCTCGCCATTGAGTCGGGACGTATCACACCCGAACAGGGTCGTGCCCGTTATCAGGGCTGGCGTCGCATGATGGCCGAACGAGACGACGAGGACGAGGACGAGGAAGAAGAGGAGGAGGACGAGGTATCGGCTGGCATGCGGGCCCGCCTTCGCGCCGCCATTGAATCGGGCCGGATCACGCCCGAACAGGCACGCTCCCGCTTCCGTGCCTGGCAACGCATGCAGGATGACGAGGACGACGACGACGACGAGGACGACGACGACGACGAGGACGAGGACGAAGACGACGACGAGGATGACGACGACGATTAAGATCGGGCGGGCCGGAATGTTACCGGCTAGTGCAGCAAACAGTATTTTCTGTTCCACCAAAACAAAAGCTTTCCCAACCTACCCTCCCGTTGGGAGGGTCGGACGCGAAGCGGCCGGGGAGGGTCAACGTTCGTCGATTGTCCGTCAACAAAACGGAAGTAATGCCCTCCCCGAGCCT
>CAMYKF010000109.1 GCA_947258905.1 uncultured Pirellulaceae bacterium
ATCACCGATCACGTTTTTTCCTGTCATGTATTCGATGACGCATCGCGTGGCCTGTTGCGTCAGGTCACACGACGTCTGGCTGATCTGGGCGAAACGACAGGAGTCTTAAGCGACCAGCCAAACGGCTTCGACGATCGGGTGGAAGTGGAACCGTTGCTGGATGGCGACGGTCAGCCGCGTTCTGAATCCGCAGTCCGCAGCATTGTGTCGCGCTGGCGTGAGAAAGACCGCATTTTTCTGGAGTTTGGCAATCAGATCACTGATGCCGAATTGATTCCGATCATGGAAGACACTGGTCAGGCGTGGTGGATTAGCTCTCCGAGTTCCTGTGATCAGGCAATCGGCCGCCTGCGCACTATCATCGGGCGTGAAGCGGGCTGGCAAAAAAAGTCGTTGTTTATCTGGACGCTGCCGAGAGAAGAACAACTGGCTCCGTGGCGCGCGGACTTGCGATCACGGGTCCGACGGGACTTCAAAATCTGGCTGGACGATTCGCCCGCTGCGACCTGGACCCAGCGTCATTCATTGACTCGCCTGGTGCACTGGATACGCGGCGTCCAGGTTGGGCTGGCGCTGGGCGGTGGCGCAGCGCGGGGTATGGCACATCTGGGCGTACTGAAAGCGCTGGAGGAAGCCGGAGTGGTGGTGGATATGATTGCCGGCACCAGCGCAGGCGTGCTGACCGGATTCACCTACTGCGCCGGTCACCATCCGCAATTTTCGATCGAACAATTCACTCGCGACCTCAAACCGGACTGGTATTTCCAAAAGATGCCCGGCGGCGACAGCCTGTATTTGTTGGCCAAATACCGCACTCGCTCCTGGGACGGAATGCTCCGCAAGTACCTGTTTGACTGGCGACTGGAACAAGCGGCGGTCCCGGGGTTTTCGGTGGCTGCTGATCTGGTGTCCGGCCGGCAATTCGTTCGCGACACTGGTGACATGGTGCAAGGCATTCTTGAGAGTATCAACCTGCCGGTACTCTCTCCACCCATTTGCCGCGACGGCATGGCCCTGGTCGATGGTGGTGTGCTTAACGTTTTGCCCGCTGACGTTTTGGTTAATCACGGATGTAATTTTGTGATTGGCGTCAATGTCTCTTCCCAAATCAATCGCGAATTCGGGGGCAACCGGCCCGATACACCAACCGAAGCATTTCAAAAAACGCCTGAAATTGCCGCTGAAGGTTACACAGCGACAACTGCCGCATTGCCGGAACTGAAGAAAATGCTGCAGCGGCTGGACAAGCAGTTGTTTCCGCCATAAACGGTCGTGCAGCCGGCAAATCGCCCCACACTGCCAAATAGTTGTTTCCAGTCGCGCCGTCGTTTAAGTTGTTGGCGTTCAACCAACAGTCGCAACACGGGAACAACACGGGCTGCCAGCGTGAATGACCCGGATTTCAAGCAGCAAGTCTTCGAGCTGCAACAACAACTGGACGAAAACGTCGAACGTTTTCACACCTTTCTCAAGCTGACGCGTCAGGCGTACGCGTGCATCGAGTTTGATAAACCCATTTCGACGCGACTGCCCGTCGGCCAACAGGCCTCCTGTATGCTGGCGGCACGACTGGTTGAGTGCAACGACGCCTTTGCCCGTATCTATGGGGCTTGCAACGCAGCCAACCTGGAAGGAGCACGATTTGTTTCGCTCATTTTGTCGCAGGAAAAGTTTATCGAGCGGGCGCGCCGTTTCGTAAAATCCGGTTATCGGTTAATCGATGAAGAGATTGAAAACGAACGGCCCGGAGGGGTACAGCAATTCCTCATCGGCAACTACATTGGCGAAGTCACTCCGCAAGGCCTGACCCGTCTGTGGGCGACGTTGCAGGACGTCACATTGCAACGGTTGATCGAGAAAGCCGCCGGCGACGGGGAAAATGGCCTGTGGGAACTTGGCAAAGAGCTTGATTATGCGTTTTGGGTCATGGACTGGGAACAGTTTTTGATGTTGTACGTGGGTGATGCCTTTGAAGAGGTGTGGAAGGTGCCCAAACAAAGGTTGATGGACGAGCCCATGAGCTGGCTCGATGCCGTTCACCCGGATGATCGACAACGAGTCCACGGTGCATTCCTGTCGCAGGTAGCGCGAGGCGATTACGACGAAACCTATCGCATCATTTTGCCCGACGAATCCATCCGCATTATCCGCGACCGGGCGTTCCCCTTACCCAATCGGCTGGGCGATATCGAACGAATTGTCGGCCTTGCCGATGATATTACCGAGCCGCAAGAAGTGCGCTCGGGAATGAACGCCTTTTTCGATATGTCGCACGAA
>CAMYKF010000110.1 GCA_947258905.1 uncultured Pirellulaceae bacterium
TCGACGTCGCGAGCAAATTCCCGGGCGGTCAATTGGAAATGCAGAATCGGCTGGCCCGAATAATACTTCGTCGTCGTTCCGACGAACCGCATACCAATTCGCTCGGCAACACGCCGTGATGCCTGGTTTTCCACGTCGACGACCGCATGCAACACGGCCTGCTGCAAATCTTCGAAGCCGATCCTCAACAACTCACGTGCAAACTCGCTAGCGTAGCCCTGGCCCCAGCAAGATCGTTTCAGATGCCAGCCGATTTCAATATCGTCGGTCGGCTGATCATCGGTGTCAGGCAAGTGCTTGATCAAAGCCGCGCCTGCCAGTTCGTGATTGGATTTGGAGTACACGGGAAAGCTGCCCATGCCCACTGGCAATCCGGCGTTACGCTCGATCAACCAGGCCAGGCGTTCTTCCATCGCTTGCAAATCCGGCTCCGGCGCGCCGGTCATGTAACGCGTGACTTCCGCGTCACCGTACATGGAAAAAGCGTCTTGCAGGTCACTCATCATCCACTGACAGGCGTACAACCGTGGCGTCTCAAAGACGATTTCCGTTTTGCGAGGCGATTTCATCGCTGGCGTATGCCCTTGTGAGCCCTTGCGAAGGCGGGGACCGGCCTGTCACGGTCGCGGCGAGGAGTCAGAAAGAGGGCAGGTGGCGCAACATCAGCCATCGGTGCCGCGCATGGAGTCACGCATGGAGTCACGCGTCTTACGACTTGGACAGAATCGAGTCGATGACTTCCCGGTGGTCGGGGAAGCGGTCTTCGGCGTGTTTGGAGAAAACCAGTTTTCCGTCCACGACGACGTCAAACACGCCGCCGCCGCCTTCGATCAACTCCGCTTCGATCCGTGTTTCCTTGGCAATATCGGCCGCCAAACTGGAGGCCCTGGGCAAGTAGTCTCACTGGCCGCAGTAGGTAATGGAAATTTTCATTTCGAAATCCATGACAAGAAACAAAAAAACGCGAAGCGATTGTAACGCGCAATTAGTTAAAGCTGAACCGTGGAGGAAATTGGGCCTCGGTTTCACTCTGGAGCCGCGATATCCGATCCCGCAACATTTCGATCACCAATTGGGAACGGCGTTTGACATCCGTCGTTTCCAGCACCAACTGTTGCTGTTCCAGCGGCAGCCCCGATGAGAAAGTCATCAAATCCAGCAGCAGACCGAACGGCAAGTCATCGTGCAGCAGATTCGCGATCGATTCGTGATCCAGTTGCGAGTCGACAGTAAGCAACTCCTCAAAGACCTCGACAGCCTGCGTGCGGACTGGATGATCGGCATCGAGCACAGGCTCTCGAGTTTCAATCAGCCGGACATCGGCCAGTCGATACGGCTGGTCCGTGGCGATTTCGCGAATGATATTGGCCCGTTTGGCGCCCAGCAACAACAGATTGTAACGACCGTCCGGCAATTGGGCGTGCGTTACGATTTTGCCGACACACAGGGTGTCATGAAGACCGGGCTGGCCAGAATGACTGTTTTCCCATCCGGGTTTCAGCATGGCCATGGCGATCAGCTGGTCGCTGTTAATGGCGTCTTCCATTAACTTGCGATATCGCGGTTCAAAAATATGCAGGGGCTGGATGACCCCTGGAAAAAGAACCAGATTGGGAAGTGGAAACAGTTTGACAACACCAGTGAAATTGGGAGGCAAATCCAGATTCGCTTCGGCTATCGACATCGTTGCAGCTTTCAACTTTCGTTTCGATATGCGTTCTCTTCCGCGACGACTTTATGCCGCTGGGGCCATCTCGCAGGAAGAACCGGTGGTTGCGGCGCATCAGTTCACTGCTTTCCGCATGCCAGTGACAATCATAGACATGCGGTGGCTGGAGGGAATTGAAAAATCAACTCAATCAGGAATTAAAAAGTTGTTTTTGGTGGCCGAATTCGTCTTGACATGAGGGCCGAAAATCCGTGGCCCGTGTCCCAAACCGTTGCCAAATTGGTAGACGAATGGCAGCCCCCAAAATCCGGCCCGCTCGTCGCCACTGGCGGTTACTTGACAGGCCACGTCCGGTTTCCGAAAATTTTTCACAGGGTGTGGTATTGCGGGCGGAATCCAACCCTGTCCGAACGCCAGTTTTCTTTCTCAGGCAAGACGCCAGGCAGTCATGCTCGTCTTATGAAACAGGGAATGGTTGATCATGATTCTTACGGGCGACGAGATTCACCAGCGACTGGGAACGGACATTTCGATCGAGCCGTTTGAAGTCGAAAAGTTGAACCCCAACAGCTACAATTTGTCGCTGCACAACGAAGTTATGACTTATGAAGAAGTCGTGCTGGACATGCGAAAGTGCAACCGCGTCCAGCGGCTGACGATTCCCCCCGAAGGTCTGACTTTGCAGCCCAACAAGTTGTATTTGGGACGCACGGCAGAACGCACCGAAACCCGCAATCTGGTGCCCATGATCGAGGGCCGTTCTTCGGTCGGCCGCCTTGGCCTGTTCGTTCACGTCACCGCGGGATTCGGGGATGTAGGATTCTGCGGATACTGGACACTGGAGATGTTTGCCATCCAGCCGGTGCGCATCTATCCGGGCGTTTCAATTTGCCAGATCTTTTACCACGAAGTGGTCGGTGACATCACCGAGTATCAAAAGTCCGGCAAGTACCAGGACAATCACGACATACAACCCAGTTTGCTGTTCCGGGAACTCAACCCCGACGCGGAACTTGAGGAAGACAGCCAGTTGCAGCTGGGCTTTGAAAGCTGATCTCCGCGGCGAGTTGAATTGACTCCCGGGAACTCGGCCGCTGAACTGCAAAATCGCCGCTGTTCACCACACGCTGGTTTGTCATTCGAAAGCGTGAGGTCGTGGCTCCTGCCCGGACGATGCCGCCCAAGGCGTTTCCGGTTTCGGTCAAGGCTCGACCAGGCCGGCGGTAACAACAACGAGTGCCGGCACGACCTGAATTTCGTTTTGCCGGGCGTTTCAGTCTCCCTCGCTCTCTTGCCATTTGTGCGGCAGCAGCTTCCGGAAGATACTGCAGAAATCCTCGCATCCACGTCGTGTCAGTCTGTGCCGATTGTGGCAATTACCCGAGTGGTAAAACACTGCGGTTGAAACTTTTTGGGATGTGGGGGTTGCAACCGGCTGCCACCTGATTTTGCTGGGAAAAGCGCTGTTTGTTTCAAGCTACGCTATTGCCCCGGAAAGCGGCAGGCATAGATTCATTGCAACGGTACGGACACGGGCCTGACTGGCAGTTGCCCGGAGACAAATCAGTGCCGATTGCGATTTGAAGTGAATATGAAAGACGTCGACCAACTATTATTGAACGCCCGTTTGCGGGATGAAATTGAGCCGTTTTTTGACGAGTCGATTTCCCTGCTGGACTCGCGTCGCCTGCCCATTGATCTGGAAAACGAATTCCTGGCGTCGATGCTGGAATGGGAAAAGGCACCCGTGCTGCCCATTGGCCAGTGGTTCGAACCGGCATTGAAATTGCCGGCACCCGAGACCCTGTCCGACCAGCAATTGCAGCAACAGCTGCATCAGGTGATTGGCCGCCTGTACGAAAAAAACATCGTGCTGGAATTCACCGACCACCTCTCCGATCGACAACTGATGTGTTTAATCATTCGCGACATTCTGCCGGCGCAGGAAAAGCGTATTCGATCCGGTCAAACCTCGTTGCACTGGCAATGCATTGATCCGGACACTGATCCCGAGTCGTGGTTGAGGTTTTACGCGACCGATCGGGAACGTGCCGAGTGGGCGTTTGAGCATAGTCTTCCCTTGCCCCCCATGCAGCGACCGCCCTATTTCCGCCGCCTGCCGGGAAACCACCATTGACTGCCGCTGTCTGCAGTTTCCGCGTGGATTGAGGCCGCTACGCGCGTGGTTTGAGGCCGCTACGCAATATCCGCGCCGCAACCGGCAGACAAGGCGCCGGAACGCAACATTGTGGCCCGGCTTGCACAAAAATCCACGGTCGGCAACGGCTGTCGGACGCATCACCGCTACAGCCGCTTCAGGCAGTGCTCGAATGTTGCTTTTCAGCAACCCCTCCCCGTTGTAATCCGCATTCTCGCGGTTACACTATGACCCTGCATGAGGTGTGTCCCTCCCTTCAGGCAACGGAGTCCCAGCCAGCAGACCGTCTGGTTTGATGGTTAAGTTCCTTCCCCTCGATTTACACGTTTCATGGTTGCCACTCCGGCTCCGCCCGGTATCGCAAATGCTCGCCGGTGATTGCGTCAAAAACAGCATGTCACTCTTCACCGCTTCCAGGTGGGTTTGCGCAATCCGACGGGCCGAACAGAACAGCACAACCACGGCGAGTCCGACCCGGCAGGGGGGTACCGGCTCGCCTAACCATCTCAAGCTTTAGCTGACCTGCTCGGCATCCAAGAGTTACAACAGGACTTACAACATGATTTCCCGCTCTCGTCGTCGCCGAGACGGCTGGTTACGTATGTTTAGCCATTCGCGCGCCCCCTTGGTTAATTCGAGTGACCTGATCGATGAAGCACGGTTCTCGCTGGCAATCGACAAGGAACGATCCCGTTCGGAACGGCGCGACCTCTCATTCTGCGTGATTCGTTTCGACTTCCTCGACACTGCGCTTAGCAAGCGCGACGTGCTGGAGAAATCAGCAGTCCTGTCGACGGCCTTCCACCGTCGCCTGCGAATCACTGACGAAATTGGCCAGTACCAAAACACTCTGGCCGTACTGCTGCCCGAGACCGCCCCCATTGGCGCCGCCAAGGTCGCCAACGACCTCACCCAAATTGCCCGCGCCGAGCAGATCGCCGTCAGCACGGACATCTTTACATGGCCGGAATCCGACGAGAACTTTCGTCCGCCCAATCAACCTGGTAACAACGGCGTTTACCAGTTGCCATTGGATGAAGACTCGTTTGATGGTGACACGAATGGAAAACGCAAACCGCGCGAGGAAGTAACCGGCTCAGGCGGCAGTGTGGCCACGCGAAGCCAGCAAGGCGCCAAACAGCAAAACACCATTGCCGTCCAGCGACTGGCCACCTCCATTCGCACGCCGTTTTGGAAGCGGTTGATTGATGTCGCGGGAGCGACCACCGGGTTGCTCATGCTTTCACCGGTCCTGCTGACGGCATTCGCCGCAGTGCGTTTGACATCCCGCGGCCCGGTGCTATTCAGGCAATGGCGGGAAGGGCAGGACGGCCAGCTGTTCCGTATCTACAAGTTCCGCACCATGCGGGACGGTGCTGACTCCGAGAAATGGCGGTACGTCGAAGACAACGAGCAGGATGGGCCAGCGTTCAAGATCAAAAACGATCCACGAGTGACCACTGTAGGCAAGTATTTGCGGAAAACCTGCATCGATGAGCTACCCCAGTTGCTGAATGTGCTCAAGGGCGAAATGTCACTGGTCGGCCCGCGGCCGTTGCCAGTTGATGAATCGCTGAATTGTGCCTGGTGGCATCGGCGGCGGCTGGATGTGGCGCCCGGAATGACTTGTATCTGGCAAGTTGACGGAGGCCGCGATATCCCGTTTGACGAATGGATGCGAATGGATCTCGAATACATACGTTGTCGCGGGTTCCGGACTGATACCAGGCTGATTGCCAAAACCTTTTTCGTAACTCTTTTGCATCGCGGATCTGTTTAGGGCAACGCCAACCTGATGACGACCTGCAGCGAAAAATTTGCCGTCCCGACCACTCCTGTCGCCGCGACAAGCGGCAACGGGATGGAATCCGGACTGCGCCAAGGCACGGCGCACCGGTGGCAGTCCACGCTGCAGGAAATCCGGTCGGGTTCCGCTGCACTGTCGCTTGTGACCACGGGCCTCACCACGTTCACCGTGTTCGGTGTCTTCTTGATACAGGGCATCATTGTGGCGAGGATTCTGGGACCGGCCGGACGGGGTGCGTTCGGTACCGCTTTGTATTTTCCGCGCGAGGTCCTGCTGTATGCCGGTTTGCTGGGCACCGTCGAGATTGTGGCACGGTACGCAGCACAACGACGGGGCGATCCCGTTCTGCTCAAGTACTCCGCGGCACGCCTGGGTGTGATCACCGGAACCTTGACAGGAATCGTGGCGGCCGCGATGTCGATCGCCC
>CAMYKF010000111.1 GCA_947258905.1 uncultured Pirellulaceae bacterium
CCCGCTTAAAGCGGGTCCTGAAGTTCCCCAAGGGGAGAGGTGACTGGTGTCAGCAGCCCTCCATGCCGGTTTCGAAGCTCTCGCGAGATTCGCTACGGACGACACTATTTCTTGTCGTACGAGATAATGGTCTTGATGTAATTGGCCCGTTCAAAGGCTGTTGGATCGGCGCCCGGGCGACGCATGACAATGCCGCGGAAATCTTCGATCGAAGCAAACTCCCTCGCTTCCATCCACGCGGCCAGTTCCTCCAGCAACGTAGTCAGGTGATGCGGGCCATTTTCCAGTAGCACCGATGCCATACTGACCACATCGGCTCCTGCCAAAATCAGTTTCGCCACGTCGCGAGTGGTGTGGGCTCCGCTGGACGCAGCCAGCGACATTGAAACCTGCTCTCGCAAAATGGCAATCCAGCGCAACGGTAATCGCAAGGCGCCGCTGGAACTGAGCGTCAGCCGCGGCGCGACGTCAAGCGTATCCACGTCTATATCCGGTTGCAGGAATCGATTAAACAAGACCAGGCCGTCGACGCCGATTTCAGCCAGGCGTTTTGCCAGGTTGGGCAGCGAACTGAAATACGGCCCCAGTTTGACAGTCAGCGGAATCTTGATCTGGTCCCTTACTGCCGCCACGATCTGGTAATACTGTTCCTCCACCTGGCTGCCGGTGATATCGGGATCAGTGGGCACGAAATAGATATTCAATTCCAGAGCATCGGCTCCAGCTTGTTCCATGAGGGAAGCAAAGTTGATCCAGTCGCCGACGTCGCTGCCGTTGAGCGAAGCGATAATGGGAATGGAGACCGATTGTTTGGCCAGCTCGATGTTTCTCAGGTAGTCATCGACGCCGACAACGTAATCCTGCGGCAATGGGGCGACACTCACTCCGCCCGTTTCAGTAGTCCCGTGACCAATCTGGCTGAGCGCGTCGCTCTCCACCTGTTCGGCAAACAGTGAATACATCACGGCGGCCGCCGCGCCGGCCTGTTCCAGTTCCATAATCCGCTGGCTTTCGCGCGTCAGTGGACAGGCTGCCACAATCAGTGGATTGCGAAGTTTGAGTCCCAGATAGGTGGTAGTCAGATCGACGCCCATTTTTCCGTGTCCCGGATAAGTTGACTGCAGACAAGCTGTACAAACGCAGCCTGATCGTGTTCGGAATCGGAGAGTATACCAATTGCCGGCGGCAGCGACACGGCTGCAGGCGTCACATCTCAGCGTGCTCGCGGTATCACGATCGCTTTTTCGCCATGTTATGATTTGCTTTCATCCCTCATTCAGGAAACGCACTATGAACTCCAGCATTCAACGTCGACAATTTATGCAGACCGTGGCGGCGGGTGTTTCCGCATTATCGGTCCCCTGCTCCGTTCGCGCCGGCAGTTCACTGGAAAAACTGCGGACGGCCCATATCGGAGTAGGCGGCATGGGCTTGTCCGACTTGCGCTCGATCGCGTCGCATCCGGATGTCGAGATTGCGGCCTTGTGTGATGTGGATTCCGACAAGCTGGGTCAGGCGGCCGCCGAGCAGCCTGCAGCTGGCAAGTTCGCCGACTATCGAGAGATGCTTTCCACGATGGGCGACTCGGTCGATGCGATCGTGGTTTCCACGCCCGATCACAGCCATGCGCCGGCCGCCATGCTGGCCATGAATCTGGGCAAACCTGTGTATTGCCAAAAGCCGCTGACGCACGAGGTCTATGAGGCCAGGCAATTGCGACTGGTTGCCGAACAAAAACAGCTGGTCACGCAGATGGGAATCCAGATTCATTCGGCGGCGGTCTATCGGCGGGCGGTGCGGATGATTCAGGAGGGTGTTGTAGGTCGGGTCAGTCACGTGCACGCGTGGTCCAACAAGAACTGGGGATATGACGGCGGTCCGTTTTCAGGCGAGCATCCAGTGCCGGACAGTCTCAATTGGGATTTGTGGCTGGGCCCGGCCGCGTTTCGTCCGTTTGTGCCCAGGGTCTATCACCCGGCCAACTGGCGACGGCTGATTGATTTCGGCACTGGCACACTGGGTGACATGGGCGTGCACATCTTCGACACACCTTACGCCGCTTTGGAATTGACGGCGCCGACATGGGTCCGCACGACATGTCGGGAGCCAAATGGTATCGGCCACCCCACTGCCAATGTCGTGGAGTATGAATTTCCGGGAACGACGCATACGACCGATACCATGTTGTGGACCTGGTACGACGGTGCCAAAGCGCCGCCGTCTGCCGACGATTTGAACCTGTCAGGCGAGTTGGCGTTGCCCGATGGCTTTGCACTGCCCGGTCAGGGCTCGTTGTTCGTGGGCGAAAACGGCGTAATGGTATTGCCGCATATCTCCGAAGCGGTCTTGCTTCCTGAAGCCAGGTTTCAGGACACCGAGCGCCCGGATGTGGCCAATCAAGATCACTATCATCAATGGGTGGACGCATGTCGGGGCACGGGTAGCACCAGCGCCGACTTCACTTATTCCGGACCTTTGACCGAAGCGCTGTTGCTGGGAGTCGTGGCCAACCGCTTCCCCGGCCAGCAACTTGGCTGGGATGCCGACAACATGCGCTTCACCAACCTGGATGATGCCAATCAGTTGCTGCGGCGGATCAATCGCGAGGGATTCGCCGTTGAAAATCTGTAGGGAAGGCGCCGATCGCAGATTGATGGGAGACGCGTGGCCTGGTCAGGAGACCAACCCACAACATGAGGAGACCAACCCACAACCTGCAGGCCAACTTGGGAGGCCAACCCAACCCGAAGTACGCGAGAAGTTTAAGTCAGGGGAGATCCGCTTGCCGCCCGATGACAAACTGTGGTTTCCCTGGCCGCGCCGATACTTTTCCGGTGTGGTAATGCTGGGATGCGTGGGTATCGGGCTATTCTGGCTGGCCGGTCGCTGGTCGTGGTTGCAGGGATGGGCGTTGCTGTTGTTTATTGGACTGTTCGTCACAGCCATCACGATTTGGCTGGGGCGGACGAATCCGGATTTGCTGGCCGAGCGTCGTCGCGTGGCGGACAATGTTGAGCCGTGGGACAAGGTGCTCGTGCGGGTGTACTCGGTGTTGCTGATGTCGATGTTGTTCGTGGCGGCGCTGGACGCGGGACGATACGGGTGGTCGAGTGTGCCGGCGGCCTGGCAGGCGGCCGGCTGGCTGGGCCTGTGCCTGGTGGCCGCCATGGTGTGGCATGTGATGAGCGTTAACAACTTCCTGTCTTCGTGGGCGCGGATTCAGGACGATCGCGGTCACGTCGTGGTGACTCGGGGCGCGTATGGCTGGATTCGACATCCCATGTATCTGGCCGGAGTCATTTCGGCCTTCAGCATTCCGCTTTTGCTGGGTTCCTGGTGGGCCCTGATTCCCGGAGTACTGGCTGCTGCCCTGCTGTTTGTTCGAACGGCATTGGAAGACCGCATGTTGATGGACAAGCTGGATGGCTATCGGGAGTATGCCGCAACCGTAAGGTACCGATTACTGCGGGGAATCTGGTAGGCCTTATCAAACGGGTGGCCTGACCGGACGTCAGAGCCCCGGCTGGTCAACGAATTGGCCACGTCAACGAATCGGCCGTGTCAACGAATCGGCCGTGTCAACGAATCGGCCGTGTCAACGAATCGGCCGATAGCGCCGTGATTGCGGGTCCGGCGCAGGGGCAATGGCAATATCGATGTACAGTTCGAGAATGGCCTGATTGTCGCGGATGGTCTTGCGCAGCTGGTTGATGCGGGATGCAAAATTTTTTGCGTAAGTCAGGCGGTTGAGTTCGCGTACTTGCGCTCGCGACAGCAGGCCCAACTTGCGTTCCTGGGGTTGTCCGTTGTGACCGTCCCACCACAGGCCGTCCACTTCGATCTCCTCCACTTCGCCCGTGCGGTGAATCGTGACGCGGCGGTGAAATCCCTTGAGTAATCGAACCCGCCACCGCATGTTGGCCTGGACATCGAGCGGATTAAAGATGACCTCTACGTTTTCGGCAACGATCTGTTGTGTATCCGGCGGCCACGGTTGATCAAACTTCCAGATACCGGGCGTGGACTTGTCCATTTCGTCCAGTTTGGGGTCGGCATAGTACTGATACGGCGTTTCGTCGGGTTCCGTCCATTCGGCCAGGGCGTCGAGCGCCTCTTTTAGTTGATCGTCCTTTTTGCTCTCGGCAGCTTTTTCCCGTAATCGCAGAATGCGGCGGCAATTCGGGCACGTTTGCACCAACGTGCGGGGCGGCCGTCTGAATTTCAATAAGGAATTGCACCCGGGACAGGAGTACTTCTGGCCAAAAACCCGGGAATCTCGATTCGACATCGTCTTCACGGCATGCAGGACTGGGGGGATTTGCCGGCGCGGCTGCGCTAAGTCCTGGCGGAATTTCTGGTCGCGCAAAACGCACACGGCTGACCTGGTAACTCCATTGTGGCCGCTGGTCAGCCCAATTCAAGCCGCAAAATTCATCGCCATCCCACAACCGGGCAACGTCCAAAGAGCAGCACAAACCGGCGAACCGAGCTATCTCAGGTGTGCTGACTTGGCGTGGAATTTCTCCGCCGCGCGTTGCCAAACGCCCTGCTCCAGATCGTCCAGCTCCAAGAGGAACGGCATTAATTGCTCCGAAAAATCATCGCTGCTTTCCACCGGCAGCAACGAGGGCAAGTGATCGATGGCGATTAAATCGAGCGGACGGTCGCCATCGATCAGGCGGGCAACCGGCTCGTCAAAAGTCGTGCAGCGGTCGTAAATCGGCAAGGGATTGTAATCGCCGTAAGGATCGCAGCTCACGTCACTGATCATGGTCAGTCGGCGTGCCGTCGAATGCAGCAAATCAGCGCTGATAAACGGAGGAATCGACTCCTTCACAAATACACAGTTCAGCAGGATGTCGAATTCCAGGATTTCCGCAAATGGACCGCCGACCTGTGTCTCCTGCAGGTCCCATTGCTCGATGTGCGCGCCGGCCTCCTGACAGAAGTCGACCGCACCGCGACCGCAGCGACCCAGGGCGCCAATCACGAGGACCCGCGGCGGATGGCTGCCCTCGGCCAACAACGACCGGACTTCGGCACGCAGCACATCCTGGCTGGGTCGCGACGTTACCGGTTCCAGCCGCCTATCGCCTGCTTGCTGACGAGACCAGGCCATTAGCGCCAGTGCGGCGCCGGAGTAACCGGCCCAATATCCGAATGCAGCAACCCGGCTGCCATCTTCATGGACCAGGTATTCCAGATCGTAAAGCGTGCCTCCACCGGTCACAAAGCGGGACAACGTGGTTTCCCAGCCCGCCTGGTTCTTGTAGACGTGGGCGAAGTGAATATGACGACGCGGCAGCGGATGGTCCGAGTCTGCCAGTTCCTTGAGTCCCACGACAATGGCGTCAGCCGGAGCATCGGTTTGCCAGCTGTGCGGCGCAACCAGGGGACAGCCGGCAGCTGCATAATCCTCGTTGGCAATCGCGGCTTGTTCAGATGCCTCGACCGTGATGTCAAAGCCGGCATCCATCAATTGCCGGGCATGGCGGGGCGTGACCACGCGCCGTTGTTCCCGCGGTTTGCTTTCGGCGCGAAGCCATAATTGCTGTGGCATGGGCAAGTCGGTTCCGTGTTTAGCGAGTTTCTCGTGATTTCGCCAAATTATAGCAGTCCGGGATTACCGGATCGCGCACTGACAATCGAGATTCCTGCGATGGCCTTCCACAGCCGTCGATGCCGGGAGGTGTGCGGAATCGCTCTCTGCATGGGCTTCGTTTTGAGCCCGTTTTGCGGAAATGGCAAGCAGCGTTCCGCCTGGCAGGTTCTCGCGGTCAAGGCACATGGATTGCTGGATGTTGCAGCACACCGGACTGTAACGCGAACGAGACCATGAGCAACGAACGAATCGAAGGCATCATGATTATGGTGGCCGCGGTGTTGGTGCTGTTCACCACGATGCTCGATCCCATGCTTTCGGTCGCGCTGGCCACCACGCTGCTGGTGGCCCTTGGCCTGAATCGTGGGTTCGCCAATGGCCGCAGCCAAAACCGATCGACGACCAGGCACAATGGGGCCGGCGCTGATCAAACTGGTTCGCCG
>CAMYKF010000112.1 GCA_947258905.1 uncultured Pirellulaceae bacterium
CACGAATGAAGCCAACAAGTGGCGCAAGGGCCTGGCAAGCTGGGGACAGACCGGGGACCGCATTCGCAAGTTTCGCGACACCGTCGATCTGCAGGTATTCACGCCTGGCAGCAATACCGGCCGCCCCGTCACGGTACTGAAGTCGTTTGCCGCGCCGGCCGCAGCGATCATCGATGACTCGGACGCCTTTCGCGAACGAATTCAGTCCGCGGTTTCCGGGCTACTGGCTTTGCTGGGTATCGATGCCGACCCGATTCGCAGTCGCGAGCATATTCTGCTGTCAAACATCCTTAGTCATGCCTGGTCAGCGGGCCGCGACCTGAACCTCGGCCAGTTGATCGCCGAAATCCAGAATCCGCCGTTTCAGCAAGTCGGCATCATGGATCTCGACACATTCTTTCCGGCAAAGGACCGCATGGAACTGGCGATGACCATGAACAACTTGCTGGCTTCGCCCTCCTTCGCCTCGTGGATGACGGGCGAACCGCTGGACATCAAACGCCTGTTGCATACTGAAGAAGGCAAGCCGCGAATTTCGATTATGTCGATTTCGCATTTGAATGATGCCGAGCGAATGTTCTTCGTCACCATTTTGTTGAATGAAATTCTCTCGTGGATGCGCACTCAGGCGGGAACCTCCAGTCTGCGCGCCATTCTCTACATGGACGAAGTGTTCGGGTACTTCCCGCCCACGGCCAACCCGCCGTCAAAGCCGCCCATGTTGACGCTGTTGAAACAAGCACGGGCCTTCGGCCTGGGTGTCGTTCTGGCAACTCAAAACCCAGTCGACCTGGACTACAAGGGTCTGTCCAATACCGGCACCTGGTTTCTGGGCCGGCTGCAGACCGAACGGGACAAGGCTCGCGTGATCGAGGGGCTGGAGGGCGCCGCGGCCAATACCGGCGCGTCGTTTAATCGCGCCGAAATGGAGCAAATCCTTGCCGGACTGGGCAGTCGACGCTTCCTCATGAACAACGTGCACGAAGACGAGCCGGTGGTGTTTGAGACACGATGGGCCATGAGTTATCTGCGCGGACCGTTGACACGCACCCAGATCCAGAAACTGGTCGGCGACCGGCCCGCTCCGGCGACCGCTGCGGCCTCGGGCCAGTCCCCCCTGGCCAATGCCGCGACGCATGGCGGCCAGCGCATCGCGGAACCGGTCGCGGCAGCCATGAAAGTGAATCCACGCAAGTTAATACCGGCCGAGATCGACCAGCGGTTTGCCGAATTGCACGGACGCGTGGGCGCGGATCGAATTGTCTACCGTCCGGCCTTTCTGGCGACCGGCAAACTGCACTTTGTTCGCGAGTCGTGGAAAGTCAACGAGTGGACCGAGCGGACGTTTCTCGTACCCTTGCCTGGCGACGAAGTTC
The DNA here is from genome assembly GCA_947258905.1 of uncultured Pirellulaceae bacterium. Lineage (GTDB taxonomy): Bacteria > Planctomycetota > Planctomycetia > Pirellulales > Pirellulaceae > CAJQPP01. Next base: position 1,377 of record CAMYKF010000112.1, read on the forward strand.
CCGATGAAGTCTGGGAAGAAGCCGATCCGGTCGAAGGCGATCTGGACCTCGATTACGACCCGGTTTCCGAAGCCCAATTTGCAGAGATCCCGACGGACCTGCAAAAGGAAAAAAACTACGCCCGCTGGGAACGCGACTTCAAGGACTTTCTTTACCGCCAGCAGGAGTTGCAGGTCTTCAAGTGCAAGGAGTTGAAGGCGTTTTCGGAAGCCTTCGAGACGCAGGGCGATTTCCGCGTGCGCCTCGAGCAACTGGCTTCCGAAAAACGCGACATGCTGGTGGAAAAGCTGCGCAAGAAGTACGCGTCAAAATTTGAAACGCTGCGCAACCGCATTCGCCGTGCCGAAGAACGAATCGAGCGCGAGAAGGACCAGTACCAGCAGAAACGCATGGACTCGATTTTGTCGGTGGGCACAAACATCATGGGCGCGATCCTTGGTCGCAAGACCGTCAGTTCCACCAATGCCCGCCGGGCCGGTTCCAGCATGCGGTCCTTTGGCCGGGCTTCCAAGGAGCGATCCGATATCGGCCGCGCCAAGGACAATCTGGCCGACCTGCAAATTGACTGGGAAGAGATGGAGGAAAAGTTTAATCGCGATGCGGAAGAGATCGAGGAGAAGTTGCACGCCGACAGCCTCGAACTGGAAGAACTCATCGTGCGGCCTCGCAAAGGCGATCTCGACGTGGAGAACTTCACGCTGGTCTGGCTGCCTTGGCGCGTGGATTCCTCCGGCATCGCCGAACCGGCGTTTTAGGATGCAGTAGCGGTGGCTTCCAGCCGCCGTTGCGTTGTTCGGATCGGCGGCTGGAAGCCACCGCTACGATTAATACAGTTTCATTCCCGGCCCAGCACGGCTGTGTAGCCAAAGTCGTGAGACTCTATCCGTAGCCAAAGTCGTGAGGTCGCCCGCCGAAGCATCCAAACGTCGAATCTCTCACGAGATTCGTCACTATTGCTTGTCCGAATCCGGCATATTCAGCTCCAGCCACTCCTCTGGCGATCCGGCTTCCTGCTCGTTGACCACCGCTTGCGTGGCGCGGCGAATACGCTGCTGCAAGGCCCGCTCGGTCATGGCACTTTGAATCAGGTCGTGCTCGCCCAAACCGAGCTGTTCCATCAGGAAAATGAACCGCTCACCCAACAACTGGCGCACCACCGGGTCCTCAAACGACATCAGGTAACCCATGTCGACACGCGCCGCCAGACTGCGTGCAAAATCATCCAGCCGCATGTCGCGTTGAACCAGCGGATACCGCTCGACAATCATCATGGCAATGTGCAGGTCGGCTGGCTCGCGATACTCGGGCTCCTCCGACGGTGCCAACATCTGACTCATCGTGATGGTGATGTTCGCAGCAGAATCAGCCAGCGTGCGGGCCAGTTGTTGCTGGGACTGGGGCATAGCAAGGACTTCATAGTCAAACCCGGCTTGCTGAATTGCCGACTGCACGTCCAAAAACGTGGATTCAAAGTGCGCCAGAATCAAAACGTGTTTGCCCTGGCCGGATTGCGTTTGCACCCATTGCCGCAGGCTGGCGAATTTGGCTTCCCGTGTGCGCGTAAAGCTGTCTGCGTAGCGGTGGAATCCGTACTTGCCAAACAGACGCTGGAACAGGGACATCATGGGACTTTAACAACAAACGATCGTCACTGATTCCAGCTTGATCGGTTTGCTTTGACCCGCAAGGGGGGCACATCGCTCCGTAGCAAATCTCGTGAGAGATTTGACGAGCATGCACCAACGCTTAACGCCAAACGTTCTGACCCTCCCCGGGGCCGGCTGCTCGTTGCAGCGATCCCGGGAAATATTGCTGTGCCGATGCACGATCCCCGGGTACCGCCTCGGGTCGCTGGACATGCGCATTGGCTCCCACACGTGATTGCTGAACATACCAGCTTTCTCCGCTGGTTGACGGCTGGGGAGGCGCGTGCGCGGCCAGCGTAACGTTGTTTTGCCGGGGCTGATTGTCGGTTGCCACCAGCGCCGCTGGTACGGGAGGAGCCGACTTGCCCTGGGCAATTGCCTGTTGCGGACTCTGTTCCAGTCGCGGACAACCTTCCTTGACCCAGCCCAGCCAGTGAATTTGCAGCTCGGACAAATCCGTAAATCCGTAATATTTTTCCGCGACCTTGTTCCAGGTTTGCGGTTCGCGACCGGGAACTTCGCGATTCATGCCTTCACCGACAAAATTCACGAAATGACGATGGCCTTTTTGCATGATCAGGAATCGGGCCAGCGAGTAACCCTGGGCGTACAGCGGCAGAATGTCGCGCGGGTATTGCTTCATGGCAAACATGTGGTTAAAGGGAATGCCGCGACCTGTCGACAGGAACTCGATCAGCATTTGATGATTCTTCTTGCGCTCCGCTTCGTGTTCCACGGTGGTGCAGCCGCCTTCATCCGCCCAGCGGGGCAGGGGACGTCCGTAATGCGTGGCGAAAATCGTGTGGGTGACTTCGTGAGGCAGTACCGAATCCAGCAAACGATCCGGCGGACCAAAGATCTTCATCCGCCAGTCGATCGGCCGTGAACCGTTGGGCCCAGGGACAAACGCGAAACTGGTTTCGCCACCGGCATGACGGTCGATTTCAACGCGAATCGGGCAGGGCTCCGGCCAATCAGGCAGTGCGCGACCCAGCCACAGTTCGGCCAGTTCCTTGCGAAAGCGTTCTGCCTCGTCACCGACCTGACGGGCAAGTGCCGGATCGGCGGCATTAACGACGAAATTGCGAGTGCGATACTGGGCGGCCAGCGTCTCGCTGACAATCAGAATCTGAAGAAGTAATACTAGAGCGAGCGTAACAAGCCGAGATACCATGCTGTGGGTCCTTCCGTGGATACAAGCACAATTGGCAATCAGAAAATCTTTTTCGGTGACGACATCCTGCCGTCATGACGTGATCAAGCAAAACCGGTGCCATTCGTTGATGTGAAGTTGACTTGATCGCGACATCCCTGTGCGGTCGCCGTCTTTTTGCGGATGGGCCCTGCGAACATCCTTGTTGCATGCCCCGGCGACCGCGATCTTTTGATGCCTTGCCGTGTAAGTTTTGCAGAGACTATTGGAATCCCCGGACCGAATACAGGCCGATTTGATTTTGGTAGCTGCCGCCGCATCGGGCGTTCGCAGCTAGCAACGCGAACAACTCGACGAAAGGCGTCTCGCATTGAATTCGCAGGGAGTCAACAAGCGTTGGAGATGACTTGCTTAACCCCCCATTTGGAAGCGACGCACTCGTGCGCGAAATTCATCAGGCTGGATATCCAAACGCGCTGCATCGTAAACGCAACGACCTACTCGGCAACCGATGCGAACTTGCGATGTTCGGACTGGCTGTGGTTCAGTCCGACCGTGACCACTCCGTTCCTAATCTCGTCGTCGTAATCTCATCGTCGCTTCGCGATGCCTGGTCAGGTCGGGCGACGAGGACGAAGGACAAGGACAAGGATGATCATGAAGGCTCATTTGTCGTCCAGACCGCAGCTGACGCGGAACATGTGCCCATCGGGATGCCGCAGATGAAACTCGCGCGCACCCCACGGCTCGTCGGTCGGCGGCATGGTCACAATAAAATTGTTGTCGATTGCGATTTGATGAAACTGGTCGACATCCGCTTTGCTGCTCAGCCACCACGTCATCCATACTCCGTCGGTACCGTCGTCGCCGGGGTGAGCGGGCATGATCGTGCCGCGTGAACCTTGCGCGCCACAGCACAAAAAGATCGTAGCCTTCCCCTGACAGACTCCACCGAACCCGGCCGGACCGTGTTCGTTTCCTCCCGCGGCAGCCTCACCGTCACCAATCAACCCGGCCTCGTTCCAGCTGAACGATCGCTTCCAGCCAAACTTCTCAAACCATTCAAAGCTTTGTCCAATGTCACTGACATTCAAAATGGGGGTAATCGATTGGACGCCCATGCCAGTCACCCTGTTGCTTCAAAGTTTGCTGAAATCAAGGTGTTACTGTAGCGGTGGCTTCCAGCCGCCGTCCGAAAGCCATCGGCCTCTGGAAGCCACCGCTACAACAATCTCAAAACAACCGCTTTTGCGCGGGATCGCCCGCTGGCCGTTCAAACAGGTCGGTTGCCAGTGGCTCGATATTGGATGCCAAGCCGTAATGGCGGGCAAACTTCTTGAAGGTCTCGCGAATCGTTTCGGCCAGCACGCCGCTGCCCTTCATGCGGTCGAAAAACTGGCTGCTGGCCAGTTTCCCTTCGCGCATGCTGCGCACGGCGTTTTCAATTCTTTCCCGCCGCGCTGGAAAGTGCCGCTCGACCCAGTCCATAAAAATTGGTTCCACGGGCCCGTTAAGTCGCAGCACAATGTAACTGGCCGCAACCGCCCCGGCCTCCGCCGCACTCCGCAGAATGGTTGGCACTTCCTCATCATTGAGTCCCGGAATGATCGGCGCCACGTTGACCATCACCGGAATGCCTTGCTGTGACAATCGCTCGACGGCCCGCAATCGTGCTGCCGGCGTGCTGGTCCGCGGCTCCATGATGCGAGTCAGTTTCGGATCCAGCGACGTGATACTGATGACCACGTGCACGAGATTGCTGGCAGCTAGTTCGGCCAGCACATCGACGTCGCGCAGCAGCATGGCGTTCTTGGTAATCAGGAACAGCGGCTGTCGGCAGGGCGGCTGTCGGCAGGCGGCGGCCACCTGCAAACATCCGCGGGTGATTTCAAACTTGCGTTCCGCCGGTTGATAGGGATCGGTGATGCCCGACAGGTTCACCGGTTCGCAGACCCACGACTTACGCGCCAGCCATTTGCGAAACAACTCGGGAGCATTTGGCTTAACAAAGATCTTCGTCTCGAAATCCAGTCCGGCCGACAGGCCCAGGTACTCGTGATAAGGCCTTGCGTAGCAATAACTGCAACCATGCGCGCAACCGCGATACGGATTGATGCTGAAATTGAAACGCACATCGGGGCTGTTGTTCTGACTGACCACCGACTGACTGTCGTCGACGAAGTAATCCGTGGCGACCTTCCGTTTGCCGATCTGCTGCAGGTCTTCCTCATCCAGCTGGTCGAATTCCGGTTCCACGTGCAGACGCTCGTAGCGGTTGGGCGTATTCAGGGCCGCCCCGCGTCCGATGACTGGAGGCAGAGGCTGGTTGGAAAAGGAATCGGACATGATTTTTGCTGGTGGCTGGTTCCACCATGATACCGGGTAGAAATGCGATTCCCAATGATGCCGCAAAAGCTGCTGAATTTGATTACAATTTGGGCGTCGCCAGAGTATCCGTGATTTTGAGGACAAGATGATTTTTCGTTTGCCGGCCATCGCACTGACAGCCTTCTGTGTTTGTTTCATTCTGACGACCGGCCTGGTCGCGCAGGATGAATTTCGTACATGGCGTGACGCAACCGGCGACTTCGACGTGGAAGCAAAATTTGTCAAGCTGGAAGACAACATGGTTCATCTGGAAAAAAAGGATGGGCGTGTTATCCAGGTGGCGATGAACAAACTTAGCCAGCGTGACATCGTGTACGTCGGTCGCATGCAGGCGGGCAATCTGCGTCCCAATGCCGGGCGTGACGGAACGGTTGCGGTCAACACGGTCGATGCGCTGTTGATTGACGTGGATACCGGCCTCGGCTGGCAAATGCAGGCCCAGCCCCGCCCCCTGGAAGAAGCGTTGCCACACCAACCCATGAGCATGGAGTTCTGGAAGGCGGACGACCAGAATCAGTCGATCTTTTTTGCCCAGGTGGCCGTCGTGCGTAACGAGAACTCGAACACGTGGCTGGTGTATGACGTACGTGAAGGCAACTTCTTTCGGGGAGATGGTGTGGACTTTGTACGCGGTGCCGGTTTTGACATGCACAACCACACCGAGGTAGGCGAGTTCCGCAATACGCCCGTCTCCAAATACGCCAACGTGGTCAACGATGACATGACCCGCATGTTATTTGTCATGGACGATCGCGAGGGCGGCCCCTGGGGACATTCGGTGGCCATGTATGAAATGGTCGGCGACCGGGCGCGAAAAACTCATGTGCTGGACGTCACGCCGGATGATTTTCGGCTGTGGCGTCGCGCCTACCCGTTAATGCAGTTTGCCGATGATGATCATTTTCTTGTGACCACCTCGCTGGATGCGCGACTGGTTACGGGTGTTGTCAGGATTTCCGACGGCAAGTTGTTGTGGACCGTCCCGCACGACAATGCCCGCTGGCCGCTGGTCACACCGGACCGGTCGACCGTGATACTGCGAATCGACGGCGGGCTGGCTGCCTTCGATCTGGCCACCGGCCAACAACAGGGCTGGATTGACAACAAGTCGGAAAGTCTGGGCACGTTGTCGCTATCGCCGGACGGCAGGATGCTGATCGAAGCCACCCCGCAGGTGGTCACGGTCTATGATTTCGAAACCGGTAACATGCTGAAACATTTTGCCGTCATTAGCAGCTTTGGCGCCGACGATGCTGATCGTCACAAACTGGATGTCGAATGGATCACCAATGACCGCTTCGCGATTGTCAGCCGCGAGGAACTCAATTCGCAGTTGCGTTATCTGACTGTCGTCGACTTGCCGTTGCAAACGACGGTATGCCATTACCGGTTTGAGCAGAAAAAGGCCTTTGGGGGCGTCGACCGTTCGGGGCGCCTGCGGTACCTGGTGGATGAACAGGCCCCCGATCTGGCGTGGCATACGATATCGCTGCCGCATGAGGAGGTTGCCGACGGGATCGAGGCCAACTTGCAGGACCTGGTGACCGTCGACAACTCAACTTCCGTGTCCGTTTCCTGCCGCTGGATGGCCAAATTGTCCCAGTACTTTTCGACACCCGCCGGTAACGGAACCAGGGAGAAGTTCAAGGTCACCGAGGAGCGGGACATTGGTCCGGACGTGGTGGAAATACTCGAAGACAAATTCGAGCGACGGGGCTACAAGCTCGCTGCCGACAGCGACTTCTCGGTAAGATCGCGAGCGGTCAGCGGGGGTGGTGGTTCCCCACTGGCAGCGGCGCGTAAACGCAAGCGACCGGAAGGCTTTGACAATGCCCAGGAAATGTCACAGGTCCCTGAAAATGCCCGGATAACCGGATACGGTTATTCATCCACCATTGGACTGGGACATTTCAAGTACAAGGGTCTTACCATGTGGATTCCCCGCACGCTGCAGCTGGAGCCCAAGAGGGAATTCTTTGGCCCCGACGATGAAATCCGTTTCAAGAGCGCGGAGGAAATCCTGCTGTCCACGGTCGAGTGCATGGACATCCCCAGCACGTTTGTACGACCTCGCGTCATACCGACGTACATGGTGCGGGGGACGAAAGTCAAACGGTTCAAGGACGAATGGATTGAACGTGATGAATAAAAAAGGCAAAACGACCGAGCCGGCCCCCCAACAGCTGTGGCTGACCAAAAAGAAAATCCTCTGCGTGGCTTTATTGCTGCTGGCCGCCGGTTATGTGCTGGCCCAGCCGACACTGGAACGCTGGCTGGGTGTGGAATTACCCTCGCTGGTCGACCGCGAAGAGGACAAGGGTGATGCGGACAAGGCCGCAGACAACTGGGCGGACCCAAAAACCAAATAACGTCCGGCGGAATCGAACAGAGGCAAGGTCATAGGGCAGGGCACCAGTTCCTCGGCGTCGTTTGCTCTGGAAGAGATCGGTCGCGACCGTTATCGCTCGCCCGCCGGACTCGTCTACACCATGGGACCGCGACGCGAGCATCGCATCGACCACATCATGCGGCACGCCCGCGACGACCCCGGCCGCCCGGTGCATGGCGTGTTTGACGCCGACAACCAGGACGAGGTGTTAAAAATCCTGGACGAAGGTTGGCGACTGGTACAGTCC
>CAMYKF010000113.1:0-988 GCA_947258905.1 uncultured Pirellulaceae bacterium
CACGAGTTGATCTCGCCAAGCATTTTGGGGTCGCTGAATTTCAGGGTCAGGAGCAGTCCACGAAACCGCGTTTGCTTGCCGGTCGCCAGAGCTTCCACCGTGTCCAGCGTATGTGCCGGTGCCACGTTGCTGTCCACGAACAGCCAGGCAACGTCCGCCAGTTGTCGATGGGGTACATCACGACCTCGCATCTTCAGATGCTCCAGCCGCTGCTCGTTCAGCAGTCCGGCATCCATCTCGGCCGGATCGATAGCGATGACGCGTGGGGCCCCCAGTTCCAGCAGTCGTTGACAACTTCCACCGGGGGCACTGCCGATTTCGGCGCATGTGTCCGTTTTGGATATCGAAATGCCCGACCACAAAATGGCTTCCGTGGTCTTCAGGTACGCTCGACTGATCATGTCCTTCGGTTCACGCAGCAGGGGGATTCCGCCGGGCCAGCGTCCCGCTGTGGTGCCGGCGATATGATGACCGACCCACCAGGCTCCTGGACCGATTCGGATCACATCCAGCACGCGCGCATCGGGTTCGGCGAGTTGATTGACGAGGCGTTGCCCGTCGCCGATCCCCCGCGTCTGATCGGCCAATTCGTCGACTTCGGCCTGCGCGGCGGTATCCAGCCGCCGCGGATCGCTGGTCCATGCCCGCTGCCAGATATGGACATGCTGTATCTCAGGCAGACGCGTCAGCCAGGCATCGAGGTGGCCCGCAGCATCATCTACCGTGCCAGCCGCAAATCCACTGTCTGACCAGCCGAATGTACGGGCGAAAGTTAATGGCAGGTCAAACCGTTCGGGCAGCGACTGTGATGTCTTGTAAGTCAGAAAGCCTGGACGTGAATAGGCCGGCGACCATTGCGGCAAAGCAGCCGCGATTTCTTTCTTGCAAACCTGCTGACTTGCCGGCTGGCAGGCCACAAAGACAAATCTGGCTGCCGCATCGATCTCGGGTTCGGCAGCGGGGGCAGGGGAATCGGTCATGGCTTGCC
>CAMYKF010000113.1:1044-2185 GCA_947258905.1 uncultured Pirellulaceae bacterium
ACAGGACTCGTAGCCTCGTCCACTACCTTAAAATTCAATTCTGACAATCCACTAGTCGGATGAATTGTCCGGCGTGGGCTTGCTGTCGGACTGTTCGGCAGCCTTTTTCTTCAGGCGGTGATATTCTCGCGCCAGTTCCTGCGCCGCCTCACTACTCTTGTTTTGATGACCTCGCATGACCTGACTGACCGCCAGGAAATCAAACGAGGCGAGGATAAAGATCATGAAGACCAGCACCAGCATGCAGTTGACCAGAATCGTATAGCCCATCGGTCGCTGCAGCCAGAACTCCTTGAAATGCAACAGCACGAGAACAAAGCCCAGCACGGCGATGCAGGTACTGGTCAGCGTACGCCGCCGCAATTGCGACCAAAGATATTTCTTTTCGATGGGATCATCGCTGGCGTCGGACTTTTGACGCCACACGTGCAAATGACGCAGCACGAGGATGGTACCCGCGATTAACGTGACGGTTCCGACCAGCAAAATCATCAGGGTTGGCTCCTGATTACCCGCAGCCACCCCAACACGACTCGCGTCACCTTGCCCAGTGATTCGGCCGAACATTTGTCCGGCGTGTCGGCTTCGGTGTGCCAGTAGATGTTTTCGCGACCGACGGGATAGTCAAAATCAATGATGTCGCACGTCGGGATACCGGCAATATTCATCAACGGCAAATGGTCGTCGCGGATTTCGTAGCGGGTGCGCGGGATAAATTCCGTAACGCCCTGTTGTGCTGCAATATCCCAGATTTGCTTGGTGATCGGCCGGGCCTGACGCCAACTGTTTTTTTCCAGATACAGTGTCAAATCCCTGTCACCAATCATATCGACCAGAACACCCGCCGAATAGCGAGGCGTGGCGGGGTTCCTCACGTAATCCTGTGCAAAATGCGTGGAACCGAGGAAAAGCTGATCGCGTCGCGCCTGATAAACAAATTCCTCGCCGTCAAAGAAAACAAAATCCACGCCATACTCCGATTCCAGGCCGGGCATGTATCGTCCCAGTTCGCACAGCAACCCCACGCCACTGGCGCCGTCGTTGGCTCCGAGGAACGTGCCCTGGGGATTCGTTCTGTCGCGATCGGGAAAAGGCCTCGTGTCGTAGTGGCAACAGATAAGAACTCGCAGTCGACGCTCCG
>CAMYKF010000114.1 GCA_947258905.1 uncultured Pirellulaceae bacterium
CGGAATCAACCCCGCAAACCGGCCCCGATTACAGCGTGGGAGGCGGCAGGGTGAGTCAGGCCGGAACATTACCGAACGGGGATTCCCGGCTGCCAGAAACGTGTTTTGCCCCGGTTGCATGAGGTACCGGCAAGATGTGCCATCGAGTTGAACTCGCCCGAATCAACGGCGATGATGTTGGTGTGTTAACTCCGCGAGTTTCGAGCTGCCATTTCGTGGCCAGCAAAGACACGACCACGGGCTGGTCACCAGATTGACAATTCAAACTCTGGCTAACGCTAATCCCGCCCCAAACTCCGGACTTTCATGGATTCCTTATGTAGCGAAACCGACCTTCTTTGAAAGGATCCAGGCATGAGTGCGATGGTAACTTACACCGACCACGGACTTCCAACTCCAAGCGATGCGGCGCAGCCTGTCAATCCAATCGTTGAGATCGTATCGGGCGAATTCCGTCGTAATGGATTGCGCGTCACACAGGGTAACGGCTATTACGGTATTGATGTTGACGCGACTACTGCTGGAGGTGGAGTACACATTGGCGGCAACGCTGACGCGTCAGAGCAGAGATTATTCGCTGTCAGCAACGATGGCGATAATGAGGGAAACGTGCTTCGCGTCCAAAACAACGGCAACGTGGGTGTTGGCACGACTTCTCCGCAAGCGAAGCTGCATGTCAACGGTGACATAATCGCCGACAACATCGCCGGCGGTGATTTCATCTTTCGCAACGAGGGAAGATCATTGTGGCGAATGTACGAGGATGAGGATGGTCTTTACGCCGAGAACCTCATTAGTGGCAAGCATTACAGGTTAGCTCTTGAACCTGTGGAGAAATGACCGCATAACAACCGGACGAACCGGCAACCGGAATAGCCGGGCTGCCTCGCTCCGCTCGTTCACGTCAACTCCCGGCCTGGGGGACCGCCACTAAGCTCGATCAACAACGGTTGTTCTCATGGCGAGCAGCAGCCACGGCCGGGCAGATTTGGCTCAACGACCATCAACGGCCATTACCGGTCGCCTGGCGTCGTCCTTAGGCATGAAAACACGTAGTTGTCCTTGGCTAAGTCGAGTGTCTGCGGCGACAATCGCGGGTCGTCAGAGCAAACCATCAGCAGCCTCCCGTCACGATACGTTACGTAACGGCGGCAAAGCACCGGTCTCCAGGCAGTGGTTGAGGCAACGATTATATTCTGAAACTCAATGGCCTCGAGTTGGGGACTGAATCCAACCGCTTTCCACGGCTTTTGAAATGCTTCCCGATATGGTGGTGGAACCTGGCTGATTTTCTCGACCGGGTAATCCAGTTGCAGCAGGGTTTCCTCGATGCGAAACCGCTCCCTCACAAGCCGCTCGACTTTTCTTCCCCGCGCTGCCACCTGCTCAATTTCCCAGTCTCCCTCCAGCTGTTGCAGCAGGGCGACGGCAGCCATGTCGTATTGCAGATCCTCGACCAATTCGTAATCGTTTTTTGATACCGTGCGGACGCCGGGTTCTCCGGCCGCGGGGGGCAAAATCGGCATGCTCTCGAAGTCTTGTAGAATGCCGGCCAGTGCACGGATCTGCAGTGCGTTAATCAGCATGCGGCGGTGATTCCGTCCCAGCTTGCGACTCATCGACTGGCGTTCTTCCATCAACTGCTCGACACGTTGTGCGGAAAGTTGCAGATTAAAATGTTCCCCTGCTCCGATTCGCTCTGATAATTCGGTATCCAGCTCGACCACTTCAGGATGTCTATCGCCGTAGGTCAAGCTGAGCACGGCCCTTCGCTGAACCAGCTCAACCAGATCGTCAGGGGGCGACTGTGCCTGCGCAAAGGAACAGTACATCACAAAGGCCAGCGTTATCGCAGAACGAGAAATACTATTCGTCATCAGGCTCCTCCCGCAAACACACCGCGTGAATTGGCTGAAGAATTTGTAAAAGACCCATATTAACGTATCCTGACCATGTTTTTTTGGCCGAGAACCACGCCTAACGCCGGCTTGCCCTCGGTCGCCCGGATCTTCATCAACGCCTTGAGCGACCTCGCTTAACGCCGACCCGCCCCGGTCCCGCTCCCGGTTCCAGAATCTCGCCTGATGGAAATTTTCCAGGCTGGCAGCTTCTGCAGCGGTTCTGGCCGGCAACGGTGACTGTAAAGTCCGGCTGAGCGTCTGAGTCACATCGAGTGCCAAACACCCAATTCGATTAACACGGTGGGGAATGATGAGTGAATCTACACAACCCGCAGGGCGGGTGCTGGGGAAGACAATCCGCAAGAACCGGCAACGCCGACCGCTCGTCTCGTGGCGAAGATTCCCCGCTGATGAGCACTGACCATCGAGTTGAACTTGCCCGAATCAGCGGCGATGATGGTCGTGGGGTTACTCCGCGAGTTTCGGGTTGGATCGTTATGGGGTGCTCCAACACGACCACGGGCTGGTCACCAGATCAGCAATTCAAACTCTGGCTGACGCTAACCCGACCCAGACTCCGGACTTCACGGATTCTTTATGCAGCAGAATAAATGACAGACTCAAATCGGATTACGCCCGACGACCTGGTCGGTGAGCCAATTGAGAATTCCGAGTTCTGCGCCAAGTTCGGCTTCAATACACCGGAATGCCTCGCTGAGGTTGAACGACTCTACGCGGCCGCAATCACTTCGCGGAGCGCCACAGACCTCGAGTATGCGGTGTATCTTGATGCCCAGCTCGACACGCCCGATCGCACTTCCTTGTTCACGAGCCTGGTGACACAGCCGTGGCATTCTTCACATGAATACATGATCCGATACTTGCAAGAACATCCCTCAACCGACAGCGTGGACGCCCTTCGTAAAGCGATAGCGCTCAAACCTGCTTTGGAGTATCTCGACTACGATGACTCCGGGGCCTATTACAAGAAATGCATTTGGGCGTTGGCTGTGAATCCAAATCCATCTGCAATTGAGGTCATTCGAGATTGTACAATGGCAGAAGATCCGGCCCTTCGTGAACAGGCCACGTATCGACTGCGCAAATTAGGGCTGCAACCATAACAAAGCTGCATAACAACCGGATCGACCGAAGCCGTCAACGGTCACCATAATTCCTGGATACCAGTTGTACTTCGAGCCTCCTGTCGGCTCGATTATCGCGGACGTTAGCTTTCCTACCCCACGTCAACAGATGCAACCGAGCGGCAAACCAGATTCCGCGCAATACAACGAGCCTCTCGCGCATTACATACGTCAATACGAGGATGGGATCGCCGTCCTAAATGGCGTCAAGAACGGTGACGCTGCGGAAGCATACCGTCAACGTGTTGAGGCTACTTGGGGTTTGATCGCAAAAGGTACAGATGCCATCCCATTCGCACTCGACATGCTCAAAAGCAAATATGCGGATGCACGGGAAGATGCCGGTGGAATTCTCGGCGAACTCGGTGGCGATGAAACGATCGTTAATAACGTACTTGCCCGGTTGCAACAGGAATCAGACAATCAAGCACGCGATTCACTCATCCTTGCGCTTGGGCAACTGCGCAGCCGCAAAGCCATACCGATACTACGTGAAATCATCTGCAACACTCAAGAAGACGGTGATACACGCTGGACGGCAATTGAAGTCTTGGGAGAATCGTTCGTCGCAGATTTCTAAGGCAGGCCGATCCTGAGCAGGCGGCAAAGGATTGGCTTGCGAAACACGCTACGGAAAGCTAACAATCGGACCGTTTTCTGGTTGGCCTTGCCGGAATTTACGCCAGTAGCCGGTTCCAGGTCTGGCCAGCCAATGCTGGGGAAGACCATCGGCAAGCCTCGTTTTGCATGGACCGGCCATCGAGTTGAACTTGCCAACATCGATTGCGATGATGATCTTGGTTATTATCCGTGAGTTTGGGGTTTGGCATTCTTGTGGCGTGCGTCAACACGGCCGCGGGCTGGTCACCAGACTGTCAATTCAAGCGACGCCGCCCCAAACTCCGGACTTACATGGATTCTTTATTCCACTTAAGCAAAGCGTGATAAAAAACCTTGACAATTATGTTTCCGAGATCACATCGGCCAGTTCGGAAGTTGGCATTCAGGATTTCAAACTTAGGCCGCGAAAGAAAATGTCGGTTTTGAAAGCCCGCTTCGTAGACGTGGGTCTTCCTGCGGAAATCGCCGACATTTTATACCAGCAACATGACGGACAGGATTACGGCGGATTGAAGCTGTTTGGCGAGTTTGCAATGCTCCCTGCAGGCGAGTCGTTTGAAATTCATGGGGAAATGGTCGCCAATTTCGCTGACTACGAAATGGACGGATCACTGTGCCCTGACGACAGAATTCGGGGCGATACAATCTGGCGCAAAAACTGGTATCCATTTGCGTGGGATCAGAACAATAACGATCACATGTGCCTCGATTATGATCCGACAGAAAACGGCACCGCGGGACAAGTCATTTACTGCCCTAAAGAATGGGGGCCTCTCACTTGGCACGCAACGGATTTCGTAGAATTCCTGCAAACCTATTTCGAGAAACTAAAAAATGTTAATTTCGTCCTTGATGATGGGCCATTTAGAGAATTCGACTGCCGGGTAAAACCTTTTGACTCCTAATAATCGCATGAAATAACAAATCGTTGGACCGACGCCGGTAACGCGGTAGCGTTGGGTCTTGAAAACTAATGATAATTCACGGTGACTGGTCGGCTCGGTCATCCTGCGCGTTATCCGACCATCTATGGTTCTAGCGGAATATTTGTAACAAACTGCGTCGTGAATCGTTTATCTGGTGAACAACAATCGACCGAGAACCGCATGAAATATTCCTTACGCACATTAATTTGCGTGCTTTTGGCTGCAGGCTTGCTTTGCGCCTTCTACTACCAGTTCTATATCGCGCCAAAAAAAGCTGACCTTCCATTTGCTACCTTAAAATTGGATGGTGAATTGCAGGCGCGACTCTGGGCCAAACCCAACTTTGGCTGCAATGTGAGCATTGCCGAAAAACCCGGAGGTACCGCCCAGACGATCACGGCACCCCCAAAAACAGGTCGATCGCTATTCGTTGAATTTCGAGAACACGAAGAATTGATTTATCCACTTCGAGAAATGGACGTGGATTTCGAGGGGCCAATTGATTCAGCAGCTGTCGCATATTCCTCGGATCGCCAGTTCGCTGCTATTTACTCGAACAACAATCCAGACATTTTGATTTTGGCTGACCTCGCAAAACGGGAATTCGCATCGCCAATGACGATATGGTGGGCGGATTATGAAGCAATTCGTCAATTATCGCCTCCAAGAATGCGTTCGGATTTGACGCCAGGACCCGTTCGTAAACACTGGGACACAATTCTTCAATCAATTCGCTCGGCGAACCCGGAGCTTCCGATCGAGTGGAATTGCCTCAAGTAATTCGTTCGGATAACGATACGTTGGACCGTTCCTGAATCATCACAGCGACCCTGGCAATGCCGCTTCCTCTTCGGCGTTTAATGCGTTTGAACCATTCCCGCAGTTGAGGATCCTTTCGCAGTACCTGAAAGGTCAGCTGAGCCAGTAACCACCGGGCCATGCCGCTGCCAATCTTGGTGATACTTCCCGGTCGCTGGGCGTTGTCACCACTGTTACGGCAGCTGGGTGTGAGGCCCCAATAGTTGGCCAGGCTGTGGGAACGTGGAAAGCGTTCGACGCGACCAATCCGACAGGCCAGAGACGCGGCAGTGAAGTGACTGATACCGGGTGTCGACATCAACAGCGTTACCTGTTTGTTGCGGTTACAACGCTCGACGATCACCGCTTGAAGATTCTTCAGCCGTTGCTGGACGCTCTCCAGGTCCGCGAGCAGATGATTTAGTTCCAGGTGATCGATTGCGGGCAACACCAGCTGCTTCAGCCAGGCGATGGCCGCGTGGGTGGGGAACCGTTTGGTGGGCATTTCCCATTGCAGGTTGTGACGCCTGAGAAGGTGTCTGATTTTATTGATGACGCGGGCCCGA
>CAMYKF010000115.1 GCA_947258905.1 uncultured Pirellulaceae bacterium
GAACCTGTATCGCATGCAAAAGTCCTGGCCCGACGATCCGCTGGGACGCATCCTCCTGCTGGACGTCGATCGGCTTGGCGAAGCGGCGCAGTCAGAGTTGCTGGGATTCCTCAAGCTGCCCGACTTCGAGTTACCACTGTTGGCCACTGCGGCGCCCGGCAGCCAGTCGGAAATCCTTCCGGAATTATGGCCACGACTGTCAACGATGGTCATTGACCTGCCCCCCCTGGCTTCGCGACGCGAAGACATTGCGTATCTGGCCCAAGCCGTTGTGGAACAGTTCAATGAGGCCGGTCACGATCAGCTGGCCGGTATCCACGATGAGACCATGACGCTGTTGTGTCGTTATTCCTGGCCAGGCGAATTGTCCGAGCTGATCGAGGCCATCGATGAAGCCTGTCGCAACGCTACGCCGCCGCTGATTCGGACCGCCAACCTGCCGGCTCACTTGCGCATCGCGTTGCGAGCCGACCACCAGTCGTCCGCACCGGATACCGAAATGATCGATCTGGACCGGTTCCTTGGCGAAATCGAAGATGAATTGATCGCCCGCGCGCTGGCCTGTACCGACGGCAACAAGAGCGAGGCAGCGCGGTTGCTGGGCATCAGTCGGGCCCGCCTGCTGCGGCGGCTAACCACTGAATCAACCGCTTCCGGGCCAACGGACGGGGAACAGGGCAGCCCTGCATGAAGCCCGCGACCGATCTGAGACTGGACCTGGTTGCCGCACCGCTACGCTGTTACCTGGCGGGCTGTGATCCCGGCTGGTCCCGTGAAATCCGCAAACAAGTTCCGCCAATGGAAGGGCTTTCGTTCCATGAACTGCCACGAGAAGTGCTGGTCGCGGATTCATTGCCGCACGGTACGCTGGTCGTCATGGGGATCACAAAAACGGCACTGCCGCGGGACTTGCGTTTGATTCATGAGCTGTTTCAGCGGGGATGTCGCGTGATCGCTGCAGGTCCGGCGGATATCAGGGACTATTCGCTGCAAATTCGCGCTGCCGGTGCAATTGCCATCGTGACGGACATATTCGGATGCGATAAAGTGGCCGACATCATTCGGAAGGCCGGCGAACAACAGGCAAAAACACCTGGTAGCTGGCAAACCCGCTTCGTGAATCGACTGCCCTGGAACCCGGTTTGACCCTGCTAACTGGCGATTTCCCGGGCCGAATCCTGTTTCTTTCCCCCGCGGACCTGCGAATAATCTGGCATGAACAATCCTCCCGGCGTTGAACAAGTCAATCTGGTCCTGAACGAAATCGCCGACCCCGAATCGGGGCGGTCGATCGTGCGCACCAAACAGTTGTACGAGACCGTCGTGGATGGCGACACGATCAGGTTGCAGATTGGCCTGACCAGCCACAGCAATCCGGTCGCCGAGCGGTTTGTCGGTCAAGTCACCGAAACGCTGAAAGAGAAATTTCCCGCTTGCGAGGTCCACATTGAAATTCAGCAGCATCAGCGCAAGCCCGCCGCGCTGGGCCAGGTTGGATTGCGATGCAAGTCGGTGATCGCTGTTGGATCCGGCAAGGGCGGTGTGGGCAAGAGCACCGTGGCGACCTGTCTGGCACTGGGCCTGAAACGGGCCGGTTGTGCCGTCGGCCTGATGGATGCCGACGTCTATGGACCCAGCATTCCACAACTGGTCGGCGTCGATGGACAACTGGCCAAGATCGAGGAGAAAATCGCGCCGATCGATGCCAATGGCATCCCGGTCATGTCAATCGGTTTTATGGTGCCGACCGGTCAGGCAGTGATTTGGCGTGGTCCAATGTTGCACTCGGCAGTCACCCAGTTTTTGCGCGACACCGACTGGGGAGAGCTGGACTATTTAATTATCGACATGCCGCCGGGCACCGGCGATGTGGCCCTGACCCTTTCCCAGTTAATGCCGGCTACCGGCGCCGTCGTGGTTTGCACGCCGCAAAAAGTCGCCTTGCTGGACGCCATCAAGGCGTTGTCGATGTTTGAAAAGGTGAAAATTCCGGTGCTGGGCATTGTGGAAAACATGAGCAGTTTTATTTGTCCCGACACCGGCAAGTCGTGGGACATTTTTGGCAAGGGCGGTGCGCGGCGACTGGCCGAACAGGCACAGATTCCGTTTCTGGGGGAGTTGCCCATCAATATCGGCATGCGTGAGCGGGGTGACATCGGCCAGACCGCCAGAAACTTTGACGACCCGCAACTCGGCCCTTGGCTGGATCAGATCGTGGAGAATCTGGTCTGGAACCTGGCCTGTCAGGCGGCCGAGAACCCTGTGCAGCCCGACTTGCCGGTGCTCGGCTAGGCACACACCGTCTGATGGCTCGCGGCGTCAGTAATGCGCAAAGAAACAGGCGCAAAAAATAGAGCCGCCCGGCAGGGCGGCTCTGTCTTGTTGTTGCAGGCCTCAAGAAGTAACCAGCTGGTACCTACTTCTTGCGCTTAACCTTGCGCTTAACCTTGCGCTTGGCTTTCTTCCTGGTGACCTTCTTCTTGGCTACCTTTCTTTTGACTTTACGTTTGGCTTTTTTCCTGGTTGTCTTCTTTTTGGCAACCTTTCGTTTCACCTTGCGTTTGGCTTTCTTCCTGGTGACCTTCCGCTTGACTTTACGCTTGGCGGTTTTCCTTTTCACCTTGCGTTTAGCCGTTTTCCGGACCACCTTTTTCTTGGCTGCCTTTTTTCTGGTAGCGCGTTTCTTTTTGGCCACAGTACGTCCTCCGTAAATTAGACCATTCGGTGAACTCCCTCTCGGTGGCATCCTGGTTGCCAGTGCCCGTCGAGTGAAACTCACCAACCTAGACAAAAAAACCACATCTCCGGGTCTGACAGGTTCGCGGCAGGCACTGGCCCGCGTGGAACCCGGTCAGCAAACACTGACTGGCCATTCAGGCCCGGGGTGATCCACAGTTTTCTGTTTCAAACCGTTAACAACATTGAAACAGACAACGATGGAATGTCATACGTTGGATTAACGGTTTTCCATCGCTTCAAGTTTTAGAAAACGCGACAGATTTTTCAACTGTATTTTGCCCGTTTGGGACACACCGACCAAAAAAAATTTCCTGTCACACTGCTGCATTTGGCAGTTCACCTGCCACTGACTCCGCCAACCCGTCTTGACTTTGCAATATTTACAATTTTTTTAGTGCACTGACTCGTTATGGTTTTTTGCCCTCCAAAAGCTGCGCGACCGAGGCCCGGCCGGAACACAATCTGCCATGCACCGTCCCCCACGGCCACCGTGCCTTGAGGTATTTCCATGGGCTACGAAGGCGATTCACCCGCGGGGGCATGTCCGGATGCACCGGCGAACCATTCGGGAAACACCGAAAAACGCCGCACGATTGATCGCGGTTCGGCAGCACTCGCGAATCGATTGCCGCACCCGTCCGCTTGCAACCTGTTGGTCAGGCCTGCCGGCACGTCCCGCACCGCACCGCATAACCAGCATGATCTCCGCTTCCGCCACCATGCTGCCGCAAGAAAGAAACGCGCACTTTCAAACGCGTGTCGCGCTGCAAAACTGAAATTCCTGCCGTATGAAAAACATTTCAGTCCGAAAATGTAATTTCAGCGCCGAATTGCATGAAAAAAGTTTTGTTTTTTTTGAATTTTTTTGTACTCAGTGGCAACGCGAGCAAATTTTCACGTGTTGCAGCAAGAAACGAATCGTCTGGCCCGTTTTTGTAAACCTGTTTTGCATTACCACACGCCGCCGCCGCGACCGGACATTTGCTGCAAGGTCATGTAACTGGAAATGCCCAGCAACGCAAAAAAGATTCCCATAAATGAATCGCCACGCGTAAAACCCAGTATGGCAATGATGGCGGCAGTCGCCACGCTGATGATCAACGCGGTACGTAACCCGTTCATGTTATCAGCCTTTTGGCAGATCTCGCGACTTACCTGACCGCCATCCAGCGGCAATACAGGAGCCAGATTCAGTACATTCCAGAATATGTTGCAAAACAGTCCCACGTAGAAAAATATCAGCATGGACTGATTGCCCTCCAGCGCCGTTCCGGTCAGGTTCGGAATCACGACCGGGAACATCCCCGGCCAGGCAAAAATCAACTGGCCCCGCAGGCCAATGACCGCAAGTGCAAAGAGCCCAGCCAAGGCAAATCCGGCAATCGGACCGGCCAGTGAGACGATGATCTGCTGATTGCTCGTCAGCCGCTTCTGGCTGCCCCAGCCGGACTGATGAATGGCCAGACCCCCGAACCAGTACAGGACAATGTGCGAAGGCACCCCGAAATACCGCAAGGCGAAGGAATGTCCCAGCTCGTGAACCAAAATGGACACAAAAAATACAATGATGAAAATCAGAATGACGACGCCGGCCGTTTGATCGCCCCCCTGGGCAAACTGGGCTCCAAATACAAAGGGCAGGACAAAGAACCCGGGATGAATCCGCACCGGAAAGCCGAACAGATTGAAGGAGAAATCGTAACTGGTGCGTGGAGGTTCGTTGAGAAACACTTTTGACTCCGCATTGAGTCCCGGGTTGTGGTGTGCGGCAACTTCCTGCGCATTCTATCGACCAGGATATGTCAAATCGATGGCAGTTGCCCCCGGAACCGCTTCGGAATCGCCTCTTTGGCTGGACAGCGCCAACTAGTCATCATCCTGCGGTTGTTCCTGTAACCACTGCGACCAGGCCTCAATGTTATCACCTGGGTCGGCGTTGGTGATCTGTTTCAAATGATCGTAGATGTTTTTCTGTTGTGCCTCGGAAAGCTGCGGCAATATGCCAATCAGATAATCGGGCGACTCGAGCAGCCGGTGTGATGTGGCAAACACACCAAACCGCCGGTCGTAGTCTCCCCGTCCCGCGGCAAATGCCTGGACTTCCCGCAACGTCTTGCGAGATTCCGGTGCCAGAGATCCCTCCAGCTCCTTGTCAATCAACGGCAGGAATTCCCGGTAGTCCTGTCTCAGTTGCTCTCTGGCTTCCCGCCGCCGTGCGAACTGGTCGGAATCCAGCTTCTGCAATAGCGCGGCAAAGCGTTGTCCCGTTTCGGAATTTTCCCGGTTCAGTTGGGCCACCACGAATTCACGGACCCGGGGGCAATCCAGCGTGGGCGGAGCATCGATACCGGATTGCCACATCGCGTCCACGATTTTCCTGGCTCGCTCCGGTTCGGCGATCGCGAATTCCGAGAAGGAACCGAACACCCAGCGATGGGCGAAGGCATCTTTGACCAACATGATCTGGCACTGTTCCGGATCCTGAAGAATACTCAACCAGAGGTTGCCATTGTCAATTGACAATCGGAACTGATCCTGGTTGCGATCATCCACGACGTGAAGTCGCCGGCGCGGCAGCGTGTTTCCGTGAACGGCCAGATCCAGTCGCTGCAGTGTCTGCTCGCAAACCACACTGGCAACTGACCCGCTCAAGGAAGCCCGAAATTCGTCGCCGCGGCCTGACTGGCCAAAGCCACGTTGCCCGGCCTGGCCGGCAACACGCCTGAGCAATGCTTCCAGTGCGATGCCGGCACTTATCTCGTCTCCCAGTCGCCTCCGCGCGGATTCCTCGGCTTGGCGAGGATCCTCCCGGAACTTGCGATATCTCTGCACTTCCTGTTCAAACAGTTCCTCGTATGAAGGGCCATTGCGAATCCACGAGTTGCGTTCCAGGGAAATTCGCCCCTCGGTATCCACCTGCAGACACAATATGTCGGCCAGCGTATCCGTAATTTCCTCGAACGGGTATTGCTCGGGCCCAACGTCTTCCGCGATGACGTCAGCCCCGGACGGCACTACCTGGCCGGATGTCTCCAACTCAACGGCAGGCTGTCGCGAAACCCACTGTTGCCACGCCTCAAGGTCCGTGCCAAATGACTCGCCCGTCAATTCGGTTAGTCGCTGGAAAACAGCCTCCTCACCAAAGGGATCCTGTCCGGCAGCCAGTTGCGTCAAATAGCGCGGTGAGTCACACAGACCGTGTCGACGGACCAGCGT